>JBFGJL010000044.1:0-8183 GCA_041577235.1 Acidimicrobiia bacterium
ACGGTGCTGCACCGCAGCCTGGCCGAGGCCAGCACCGACCTGTGTGACGACGTTCGGTTGGAGTCGCTGGAGGCGTCCCACTGGGTTCACCACGAGCAGCCGGACGTCGTCCTCCGGCATCTGTTGGAGTTCCTCGGCTCCTGAGCCGTCAGTCCGTCGTCCAGTCGCCGATCCGGTCGAGCAAGAAGGCTGACAGGTCGCGCGACCGATCGAGGATGTCGCACAGCTGCTCCCGCCCCAGGTATACCTCGACCAACGACACCTCCACCCTCCCCACGATCGAGAGTCGCCGCTCGGGGCCGTCGGTGACCGCCGGGTACGAGTCGGTGGCGGACACCTCGAGAGGAAGCTCGGTGCCGCCGATCCCGGCCAGCTCGGTGGCCAGCACCAGCAGGTCGGGCGAGGTGGGAAGCGGGGGCAGACCCCAGTTGAAATGCAACGACAACACGTAGGGACGATCGAGGGTGGGGAACGTCTCCGGATCCGGCTCGACCTCCAGCTCGGCGATCGCATCCTCGAAGGCCAGCACCACCCGGGGGTCCACCTCCAGCGCCAGGTGGAGATCGAGCGGTCCCCCGCAGGCCGCCTCCGGGTGCAGATCGACCTCGAAGGCCTGGCCGAGCGAATACGTCTCCACGAAGTGGCGCTCGTCGTGGACATGGAAGCCATGGTCGACGGAGTGGTCCTTCAGTTCGGCTACGAAGCCTGCGATGTCGACGGCGGCCATCACTGCTCCTTCCGGCTCGCCCAACCGATCGGCGAGACGGGTCCATCATGCCGCACGGTGGGGGCTAGGGGTTCCCTCGCCGGGTCGCCCCGCCTAGGGTGACGGCATGGCACGCTCCTTCTCGCCCGCCCTGTTCCAGTTCCTACGAGACCTCGAGGCCAACAACGATCGGGAGTGGTTCAACCAGAACAAGGACCGCTACGAGCGGTACGTCCGCGATGACGGACTTCGCTTCGTCGCCGAGTTCCGCCCTTACCTCCACAAGATCAGTCCCCACCTCGTAGCTGACGATCGCCCGGTAGGCGGCTCGCTGTTCCGGATCTATCGGGACACCCGCTTCTCGAAGGACAAGACCCCCTACAAGACCAACACCGGCATCCATTTCCGCCATGAGGCGGCCAAGGATGTGCACGCCCCCGGCTTCTACCTCCACATCGACCCCTCCGGATCCTTCGCCGGCGCGGGCATCTGGCGCCCGGACTCCACCACCGCCGGCAAGATCCGCGAGACGATCATGGCCGATCCGGCCGGGTGGAAGCGGGCCGCGCACGGCCAGGGATTCGCCGCCGTCTACACGTTGGAGGGCGACAGCCTGAAGCGGCCTCCGCGGGGAGTTGCCCCCGACGATCCGCTGGTCGACGACCTGAAGCGCAAGGACTTCCTCGGGTCGACCGGAGTAACCCAGAAGACCCTCACCTCCTCCGGCTTCCTGGAGGACTACGCCGACCTGTGTAACGCGGCGGCGCCGTTCATGCGCTTCCTGTGCGGCGCCGTCGGCTTGCCCTTCTGATCGGACGGCGGTGATCGTCGGGATCACGACCCGAACCAGATTGGTGGCCGCCTCCGCCGGGCCGGAGACACCGGTGTTCTCCACCACCCACCACGACGTCGAGGCCATCCGCCGAGCAGGCGGCATCCCCCTCCTGCTTCCCCACCTGGCCGCAGAGGAGCTGGCCCGGGCAGTGGCGGGGCTGGACGCCCTGGTGCTCACCGGCGGCGGGGATGTCGACCCGGCCCGATACGGCGGGGCCATCGGACCGGCCGTCTACGGTGTCGACCAGCGGCGCGACGCCTTCGAGCTGGAACTGGTCGAACTGGCGCGTGCCCGCGGGGTGCCGACACTGGCCATCTGCCGGGGACTGCAACTGGTGAACGTCGCCCTGGGCGGCACCCTCGTCGAGGACCTGCCCGGGCGGGGACTCGACCAACACGGGCGCCCGGGAGGGGCGGCCTTCGAGGCCTCGCAGCCGGTGATGCTGGCCCCTGATTCCCGGCTGGCCGGCCAGCTCGGAAGCGAACAGATCCTGGTCAACTCGATCCACCACCAGGCGGTCGACCGGCTCGGCTCCGGGTTGCGGGCGATCGGCTGGGCTCCCGACGGGGTGATCGAGGCGATCGAGAGTGAGGATCCCTCCTGGCCGCTCACCGCCGTGCAGTGGCACCCCGAGTATCTGGCCTGGGTCGGAGATGAGACCGCTCTGCTGCTCTACCGCCGCTTCGTGGGCGGACCGGGCCGGGACGGCGTCACGCCCGCACCTCCTGCCTCATGAACGTGACGTAGGCCCCGGCGAAGCTGACCACCGTGAGCGCCACCAAGCCGACCACCTGCGGCCACACCAGCAGCAGACTCTGACTCAACGACAGGCGCGACACGACCGCCTGGTCGAGCTGCTCCAGCGTGACGAAGCCCAGCGCCCGCACTGCCGGATCCAGCAGCACCTGGGTCGCTTCGTCGTACAGGGTGAGAGGCGAGATGCGGGAGAGGGCCACCTCCAGCTGAGCGTTGCGGAGGACCTCGGCGCCGGACGAGTCGGGACCAGCCGGCGCCAGCAGCCCGGCCAGGGCCGACACGAGCAGGGCCCCGAACAGCGCCAGCACCACCCAGGCCGAGATGGCCACCAGCGCCGAGGTGGAGGCACGCCGCAGAATCACCGAGCACAGGGTGGCAAAGGCCAGCCACAGGCCGACGTAGACGATGGCCACCACCAGCCATGCCAGCAGACGGACGAACTCACCGGCGGAAGGAACGATGCCGAGCCGTACGATCCCGATCCCCGCCACCACCATCGTCAGGACGGTGAGCATCAGCCCGATCACCGCCAGACCGGCGGCGAACTTGCCGTTGATCACGTCGTCGCGGTGAATGGGCTGGGAGACCAGCCGGGGAAGCGTCCCGGAGGCCCGCTCGCTGTTGATCGCGTCGAAACCGAAGACGATACCCAGCAGGGGAGCGAGAAACCCGATGAGGACGAAGAAGGGAAACGGGATCGGATCGGCCGTGACCGTGAACAGGCGCAGGAACAGCGACGGGGCGCCGGTGGCTTCGGGGGCGACGTCCCGCAACCCGCTGGCGGCGGCGTAGACGGTGCCGATGGCGGCCAGGCCCAGGACGAGGAGCAGGACCACGAACCGAGCCGACAGCACGTGGTCGGCGAACTCCTTCCCGGCCACGGTCCGCCACCCGGGCCGGCGAGTCCCGACCTGGCTCGGCTCGGCGGTCGTCGAGGTGATGACCGGCTCAGCCATGGCCGCTCCCTTCTGTCGGGCGCCCCAGGTGGAGCGACCGGTAGACCAGATCGAGGTCCGGTTCCACCGGAGCCAGACGATGGAGGGTCATCCCGGCGCCGACCAGGGCTCTCGCCACTTCCCCGGCCACATCGTCCTGCGAGGTGACCTGCCATCCACCCGGGTGGGCCGGGTCGGGCTCGACCTCGGTGACCGAGGCGATGCTCTCGAGGATCGGACGGGCGTCGCCCGGTCCGGCGGCGACGGCGAGGGTGCGATGACTCGGAGAACGGCGTGCCAGCTCCTCGACGGTGCCGACCGCCTCCAGCCGGCCCGCCACGAAGATCCCCCCCCGATCACAGACCGACTGGACCTGGTGGAGAAGATGGCTGGAGAGCAGCAGGGTCACTCCCCGCTCGTCGGCCAACCGGCGGATGAGGGCGAGGATCTCGGCCACCCCTTCCGGATCGATGGCAACGGTGGGCTCGTCGAGGATCAGCACCCGTGGATCCTTGACCAGGGCGTCGGCGATGCCGAGCCGCTGCCGCATCCCCCGCGAGTAGGTCCCGGCGGGCCGGTCGGCCGACTCGACCAGGCCCACCTCGTCGAGGAGAGCGTCGATACGCTCTTCTGCCGCCTTCGGATCCAGCCCGTTCAGCCGGGCCGTGTACCGGAGGTTCTGCCGGCCGGTCAGACCCTCGTAGAAGCCCACGTTGTCGGGGAGGTAGCCGACCATTCGCTTCACCTGCAGGGGCTGACGAGTGGGATCGAACCCGGCTACCGAGGCCTTCCCCGAGGTCGGCTCGGCCAGGCCCAGCAGCATCAGGATGGTGGTGGTCTTGCCGGCTCCGTTGGGCCCCAGCAGTCCGAACACTTCGCCCCCCTCGACCGTGAGGTCGAGGTGGTCGACGGCCCGGGTGCTTCCGTAGTCCTTGGTGAGGCCGGTGGTGGCGATGACCGCTGCCACGGTCACCTCCGTCCGAACCGCCGGAAGACCGCCGCCAGCCCGGCGAAGGCCACCGCGATGATCCCCACCCCCACGAACCCCCACAGGGCCGAGGTGTTGACGGTGGTGCGAATCTCGATCTGGTCGTTCGCCTCGGGGACGCTCGCTCGCATGGTGATGCGGTAGTCGCCGGCCAGCGCTTCGCCTGCCGGGGTGATGGTGGCGGTCACGTCGGCCGTCTGCCCGGGGGCGATCTGCTCGATCACCTCGGGGTCGAAGGTCACGTCCCATCCAGAGGGTGGCGTGGCGGTGAGGTCGACTCCCATCAGCGGAGCGGACCCTTCGTTGGCCACCAAAAGGTTCAGGGTGGTCGCTCGCCCGGCCACCGCCTCGGCATTGAGCCGCTGATCGGGTGTGGTGAGCAGCAGATCGAAGGTGCCGGTGATCTCGACCGCCAAGTCGGCCTCGGCCCGCTGACCGGGGGCGCTGGCCAGGACCTTGATCGGATACATCCCCGCCACCACGTCGGCCGGAGGCCGGGCGTCGACCGAGATCTGGGCCGAGCTGCCGCCCGCCACGGTCAGGGACGAGGCCTGGCTCTCGCCGGACGGCTGGGCGGTCAGCGTCCAGCCCTCCGGACCGACCGCCTGCAGATCGAATTGCAGCTCGCGCGGCGTCTCGTTCTCCAGAGTGAGGCTGAAGTTGAAGCTGGCGGAAGCTTGGCCGCGCAGGGCCGGGAAGTCGGTGACGAGAGCGACGCTCCCCCCGGCCACCGCCCGGACCTCCACCCGCAAGATCAGCTGATCGGAGCCGGACGCCCCTCGGGCCGAAACCCGCAGCTGGTAGTCGCCGTCCGGGGTGTTGTCCGGCACCGCCACCTCGAGTTGGACGCTGGGGGGACTGTCCGCATCCACGATCACTTCGCTGACGTCGAAACCACCTCCACGGAGCCGGGCCGTCCAGCCCGCGGGCACGTCATCGACTTCCAGCGCCACCCGCTCCCCATCTCCGGCTTGGACCGAGAGCTCGAACGTCGCCGAGTTCCCCGGCTCGACCGCCACCCCGGCGTAGGGAGTGGTGAGGCGAACCGCTTCGGCCTGGGCTCGGGCCGCGACCGCCGGCACCGACCACGCGAGCAACGCCGCCGCCATCAGAACGGCGGTGCGGCGTCCTCGACCTGCTGGAGACCGCATCGTGTTCCTCCTGTGCACGTTCTCTGGCACACCCGATAGCAGGAGACCGATAAAGGACATGTAAAGCCTGCGGCGGGCCCAGAGCCTCAACCGGTCGGAGAAGAGAGCTCGCCGAGGGTGACGTCGATGCTCAGTTCGCTCCCTCCTCGGGTCACGTCCAAGGTGACCCGGTCGCCGGGTCGACTGGATCGGATGGCGGCCGCCAGGTCCTCGAATCCGAAGACCGGAGTCCCCTCGACGGCAGTGATCAGATCGCCCACCTGGAGGCCGGCATCGGCGGCGGCGCTTCCTGGCTCCACGCCGCTGACCAGGGCGCCTGCTGCTCCGGAGGCGGGGTCGGTGCCGCTCACTCCCAGGTAGGCGGTTTGGATGGGCTCGCCCGCCACCAACCGGTCGGCGATCGACTTGGCCTGGTCGATCGGGATGGCGAAGCCCACGCCTTCGTTGCCGCCGCTGCGGCTGAAGATCGAGTCGTTGATGCCGATCACTCGCCCGTTCCGGTCGACCAGCGGACCGCCCGAGTTGCCGGGGTTGATCGGAGCGTCGGTCTGGATCATGGATCGGACCGAACCGTCGACGCCGGTCACGCTCCGATTCACCGCGCTCACCACGCCGGCGGTGACGGTGCCCTCCAGTCCGTAGGGACTGCCGAGGGCGATGGCCAGCTGCCCGACCCGGAGCGGCTCCCCCACCGCCAAGGGGGCCGGAACGAGGCGTCGGTGGTCGATGGAGACCACGCCGACGTCGGAGGCCGGATCGGTCCCCACCACCGTCCCCTCGACCCGAGATCCGTCGGACAGCCGGACCCGGACCCGGGTGGCGCCTTCGATCACATGGGCGGCGGTGAGGATGTGGCCGGCGTCGTCGTAGATGACTCCCGACCCCAGGCCACCCGGCGACTCGATCTGCACGACCGACGGGGCCAGGGCCGCCGCCACGTCGGCAGCCGGCTCCTCGGAGAGGATGGCGGGAGCCGAACTCGAGCCGCCGGGGCCGGGGGAGCCCGATTCGGGAAGGGAGACGGCCGGTGGGGGAGCGGCCGAGCGACCCCAGCTGTAGCCGGCCACGGTCGCCGCCGCGATCAACACCAACGCTCCCACCAACGCCACCACACCTCGCCACTTCCACCGGGTCCAGGTCCGGCCGGCGGTGACGCCAGACTCGGACGGGGCGGGAGTTTCGCTGGCGTCTGGCGGGAGGGTCCCTTCGAGGGGATGGTCCTCGGCTTCTCCTCCGGGCAGCTGGTCCGATGTAGATGTGGTCATGAAAGATCTCCTGTCCTTCTCCCACCGTACGGCGGCGGCCATAAAGCGGGAGTAAACACACGGAGGCGTTCGGGAAGCGTGGGCGACTGGGGTCGTGATCCCCCAGATCCAGCCAGTACGGAATCCGGCCGGCTCGAACCCGGCTAGCGTCGGGCGCCACCATGACCGATCAGCCCCTTCACCTGCCCGTCCTGCTCGGAACCGTCCGCCGCGGGAGGCACAGCGCCGCGGTGGCGCGCCTGGTGCACGACCTGTTGGCGCGCCGGGAAGGAGTGGTGACGGAGTTGATCGACATCCGCCAGCTGGACATCGCCACCGACGACGCCGGCGAGGCGGTCAAGCAGGCCGAGTTCGCCGACACGATATCGGTCGCCGACGGTTTCGTGATCGTCGCACCCGAGTACAACCACGGCTACCCGGGGATGCTCAAACACGTGCTCGACAGCAACTACGGCGAATACGTTCACAAGCCGGTCGGTCTGGTCGGGGTATCGAGCGGAGCCATCGGCGGTGCCCGGATGATCGAGAACCTGTTGCCGGTCCTACGCACTTTTGGACTGGTGACCATTCCCTGGGATGTGAACATCGCCAACGTGGGCGGGCTCTTCGATGAGCAGGGCGAGCTGGTGGACGATCGCTACCTGCGCCGGGTCGGATCCATGCTCGGGGAGCTGATCTGGATGGCGACCACCTTGCGCCACGGTCGCCGGTTCATCGTCAACGAGGCCAGACAGGCGTGAGCGGATTCGCCTGTCCCGTCGACGGCACCTCCATGAACCGCCATGGCGAGCTGCTGCGGGAACCGATCGACGATTCCACCCCGATCGACCCGGTCATGGGTGCGGTGGTGGTGGAGGTGTTCACCTGTCCGCTGTGTGGACGCTCCCAGAGCCGACCGGTCCCGCCCCTCCCGTCCTGAGCCGGGCTCGCTCCTAGCCGGCCCCGCCCGACACCTCGTCCAACCGAGCCCGTAGGTAACGGCGCTCGGTCTCGTTGCCCACCAACGCCAAGGCATGGCGATAGGCGACGGCCGCCTCCTCGTTCCGTCCGAGACGGCGTAGCAGATCGGCGCGGGCAGAGTGATAGTGGTGATAGCCCTCGAGTGTCTCCGCCAGTGAACCGATCGCGGCCAGCCCCGCCTCGGGTCCGCCGGCCATGGCCACCGCCACCGCTCGGTTGAGGAGGATCACCGGAGAGGCGGCGATCTCCACCAGCCGGTCGTACAGGCCGACGATTCCCGCCCAATCGGTCTCACCCCGATCGGCGGCGGCGGCGTGGTGGGCCGCGATGGCCGCCTGCAGCTGGTAGGGGCCGGGACGGCCCTGGCGCAGCGCTCGAGCGGCCAGGGCGGTGCCGCGGCGGATGTGGGCTCGGTCCCACAGCTCCCGGTTCTGGTCGGGCAGCAGCACCATCCGGCCGTCCGTCCCCACCCGGGCCTGCCGCCGGGAATGATGCAGATACATCAGCCCCAACAGGCCCATCGCCTCCGGTTCGTTGGGCATGAGCGCCACCACCAGCTCCCCCAACCGGATCGCCTCCTCGGCCTG
>JBFGJL010000045.1:0-8144 GCA_041577235.1 Acidimicrobiia bacterium
AGCTTGGTTTCGCAGCCCTTCTTCGCGCACACTCGCCCCTTCGAGTAGATACGCGACGGGCGGCGTCCGCTTTGGATCATCTGTCCTTTGTAAGTGTCAGCCATGTCCCTGGCCTCCTTCTTGGGGGGCCTCGTCTTTTCCTTCAACGCCCAGGACGATCGGTTTGTTTCTGCCCAGTCCCTCCGTCGCCGTCGTTCGTCTACGGCGTCGGCGGATGACGGGATGAATCTCATGTGGTTGTACGAACGGTGGATGGCAAAAGGTTCCCCCGACACCGTCAGTGTGCCCGCGGGGCATGAAGCCAACCTGAAGGGAATGTGAGGATTCTGTAAACGAACGTCAGCTGATGCCGCGCTTGCGGAGAAAGGCGCGGTTGTCGGGCTCGCGGCCCAGGAAATCCCGCAGCAGCTCCATCCCATCGAGCGAACCTCCCCGCTCCAGGATCAACCGCCGGTACTCGGCTCCCACCGCCGGATCGACTCCCCCGGCGGATTCGAAGCGGCTGAACATGTCGTCGCCGTACACCTCCGACCACAGATAGCCGTAGTAGCCGGCGTCGTAGCCCCCCATGAGATGCCCGAAACTGGCCGGGGCGAAGGTCCCCTCCTGCAGGGGGAGCAGGCCGACCGCAGCCGACGTGCGGTGGATCTCGTCCAGGTCGCGATCCGGGTCGGGACCGTGCAGAGCGAGGTCGAACATCCCCAGCCCGATCTGGCGCAGGGTGGTGAGCCCCACGTTGAGGTTGCGCGCCGCCACCAGCCGGTCGACCAGCTCCGGGGGGATCGGCTCGTCGGTCAGATGGTGACGGGCGAAGCGGGCCAGCACCGGAGCGCTCCAGGTCCAATGCTCCATGATCTGGGAAGGGGCCTCCACGAAGTCCCGCTCGGTGTTGGAACCGCTGAAGCGGGTCATCTCAACCTGGGTGAGGACCTGATGGAGGATGTGGCCGAACTCGTGAAAGAGGGTGACCACCTCGTCGTGCAGCAAGAGGGAGGGCTGGTCTCCGGTGGGTTTGGTGAAGTTGGCGACGATCGCCGAGATGGGTCGCTGGTAGGTCCCGTCCCGCCGCCGGCCCGGCACCAGCGGGAAGGCGGCGGCATGGCTGAACTTGCCTTCGCGGGGGAACAGGTCCATGTAGAACGCCCCGATGGAGCGGCCACTGTCTCGGTCCCGGACGGCGAAGGCCTGCACGTCCGGATGCCAGGTGGGCTCGCCCGTCATCTCCACGTAGTCCAAGCCGAAGACGTCGCCGGTCACCTCGAACAGGCCGCCGAGAACTCGCTGGAGCGGGAAGTAGGGCGCCACCTCGGCCGGGTCGACCCCGTAGTCGCGTTTGCGGAGCTGGGTGTCGTAGTAGCGCCAGTCCCAGGGCCTTAGGGCGGTCTCGCCGGTGTCCTCGGCCAGCAGCTTCGCCATCGCCTCCAGCTCCTCGTGTCCCTTGGCGGTGAGGGCGGGGAGGAGGCCGGCGTAGAAGGCCTCGACACGTTCCGGGGTCTTGGCCATGCGATCGTCCATCCGGTGGTGGGCCCAGGACGGCACCCCGAACAGCCTGGCGACCCGCCGACGGAGTCGGGCCGCCTCCTCCAGGATGGGCCGGTTCGGCTCGACCGCCCGGTTGTTGAACTTGAAGGCCAGCGCCTCCCGGAGGTCACGGCGCACGGCGTTGTCCATGAACGGGATGACATCCGGGTAGGCCATGGTGATCTCGAAGGTGCCGTCCGCCGGACCGGGCCGCAGGCGGTCGATGTAGCCGGGGGGCAGACCGATCAGGTCCTCGGCGGTGACGGTGAGATGGTCGCGATGATCGGCGATGTTCTGCTCGAAAGCCACCGAGAGCTCGATCAGCCGCTGTGAAATCCGGCGGAGCTGGTCACGGGCCTCCGGATCCAGCTCGTGACCCGCCTTGCGGAAGTCCCGCATCGTGAAGGCGAGGAATCGGGCCGGCTCCCCTTCCAGTGCTTCTCCCTCGGGGCTGCGGGCGAACTCGTCCACCGCCTCGTAGAGATCGGGACGGAAGGCCACCTCCAGCACCCACTTGCTGAGGGCCTCCTCGGACCGGCGGGCGGCGGCTCGAACCTCGGGGTCGGGATGCACGTAACCCACGAACGGGCCCACCCCGAAATGGTCGGCCAGGGCCGCTTCGATCACGTCCAGCGGCCGCAAGGTGTTGTCGTAGGTCCGGGACCCGGCCACCGCCACGATCGCCTCGATGGCCTGGTGGCCCTCGGCGACGAGCCGTTCGGTCAGCGCCGCCACCGTCTTGGGTGTGATCGACGCGAAGTCGATGAGCATCGGGCAACGATAGCCAGCCGGCCCGGCGGGGCTCCGGGGGGAGCCACTAGGGTGGCCACAACCCATGGAGGGGACCATCACCATGCAGCTCAGCATCGAGTACTGCGCCGCGTGAAACTACACGGGTCGTGCGGTCCGCATGACCGAGCAACTTCTCGAGGAGTTCGAGGACCGGATCAGCGAGTTCACCCTGGTGCCGTCCGACGGGGGCCGGTTCGAGGTGGTGGTGGACGGGGACCTGGTCTACAGCAAGCTGGCCACCGGCCGCCACGCCGAGTACGAGGACGTGGCAGAACCGCTTCGGGCTCGCTGACTATCCCCCCCACGGCGCCGGCCGGATCGAGAGGTCCGACTCGATCCCGTCGATCCAGGTGGCCTGGATCCCGATCGAGGTGAGGCGGCGGGCCGACACCGCGGTGGGGTCGGCGTCCAGCACCACGAAGTCGGCCGCGCTCCCGGGCGCCAGCGGCTCCGGTTCGCCCAGAGCGGCGGCGGCACCGGCCGTGAACAAAGCCAGAGCCTGCTCGGCGGTCAAGGCCTCTGCGGGCGACACCCCCGCTCGCGCCGCTGCCATCCCCAGCCGAGGGTCGGGCGGCTCCACCGGACAGTCGGAGCCGCCCGCCAGCGGGATCCCGGCCGCGGCCATGGTGGCGAAACGGTAGAGCTGGCCGAGCCGGTCGGACCCGAGGCGACGCGGCACCCAATCCTCCTCCGAGGCCAGGAAGGCCGGCTGGATGGAAGCGAACGCACCCGTCCCGGCCAGCCGGTCGACGTCGGCGTCGGCCAGCAGCGAGGCGTGCTCGATGCGCAGGTCGGCTCCCTCGGCGCCTTCCCGCCGAAGGCGTTCGAACAAGTCGAGGACCAAACCGGCCGCCCGGTCGCCGATGGCGTGAATCGCCACCTTTCCTCCCAACTCCAGCGATCGGCGGGCGAGGGCTCCGCTGCGGTCGGGATCGAGGCGCACCGTCCCCCACCGGTCGGAAGCATCCCGGTAGGGCTGGCGAAGGGCGGCCGTCCACCCTCCCAGGCTGCCGTCGGCAAAGTCCTTCATGCCCAGGAAGCGGACCCTGCCTCCAGCCCGGTCGAGGCGACCCGCCGCCCACTCCAGCTCCTCCGGTCGCTCGGCGATCACCAGCACCGCCAGCTTGAGCGGGAGGTGATCGGCCACCTCCAGGAGCAGTTCGAGTTCGTGTCCGACTCCGCAGAACAGGCCCGGGCCGACCGCCACCATCGCCCCCAGCGAGGTGAGCCCCAACGCCGGCAACCCGGCCAGCGCCGTCAGCACCTGGTCGGGCTGCAGGTTGCCGCTGCGATCCCCCACCACCGCCGCCACCACCGCCACCGCCGTCTCTCTCAGGATTCCGGTGAGACGGCCGTCTTCGTCCCGGTCGAACGTGCCCCCGGGTGGGTCGGGATGGTCGGGGGCGACGCCAGCCGCCTCCAGCGCGGCCGTGTTGGCGACGGCGACGTGGCCGCAGACCCGATACAGCAGCACCGGACGGTCGGGCGCCACCCGGTCCAGGTCGGACCGGTCGGGCAGGCGGCGTTCGGCCAGGGAATTGTCATCCAGCCGGCTCCCGACCAAGGTGCGGTCGGGGGGGAGAGCCGCCCCGGCCTGGCCGGTTCTGGCCAGGACCTCCTCCAGGTCGACCGCACCGGCCAGGTTGAGGCCGGTGACCGCCGCCGCATAGCCGAGGGGATGGAAATGGGCGTCCCGCAGTCCCGGCACGATGAATCCGCCCGGATAGGACTTCTCCTCGATCGATCCGCCTCGCAGCTGATCGGCTCGCCCGGCCGCCACCACCCGGCCGCCGTCCAGCCGGAGGGCGTCACCGGAGACAGCGGCCCCGACGATTCGCTCGGCCGTGATGAGGCGCCCGGTCACGACCACCGCTCCTGGGCGGTCCACTCCGGGTCGAGCTCCAACCAGATCGCGATCGGTCGCTCCGAGTGCCGGGCGCGCCAGTCCTCCAGCCTCGCTTCGATCCTGGGGTCGGGCACCGCATACCAGTGGAGGCGCCGCCGGCCGCCGCCGGTTGAGCGGGCGAAGAACGCGGCCGAATCCCCCAGTAGCTCGTCCACCTCGTCCTCCAGCCCCTCGAGCTCGGCCAGCTCCGAATCGGTGGGAAGCTCGGTCCGTTCGTCCCCGAGGTAGGGGAGGTCCACCTCCACGTAGAGGTCGTGGAAGAGGTGGTCGATTCGTTTGAACGCCCGGTTGACGGTGAGCAGCTCCGGCCTTCCGTCCAGATCGCGATCTTCCACGAGCTCGAAGGACTCACCGGTGAATCCGGCGGCGAACTCGGCGACCTCCCGTGCCAGCGCGGAGGCAGGGACGCCGTTTGCCGGTGGCTCGACCACGGCGTCGACGATGCCGATCCATCGCTCTACCGAGTCCTCGCCCAGGGCCGCGTCGAGCACCCGGAAGGCGATCTGGAGTCGAAGCGGCTCGGGCAGGTCGTCGAAGCGGGGATGCCAGACGATCACGTCGACCTGCTCGAACACGTCGTCCCCCGTCAGCGTGAGCCGGATCGCCTCGGGATCGATCTCCACCTCCCCGAGCCGGAATGGCTCCAGCGGAACCGGCACCCGCGCCGGGTGGAAGACCCAGCGGTCGGCGGCGGGGGGAGCGGCCCGGGCCCAGCGCTCGGTGAGGGGCCGGAGGCGGGAATCCCCCGCCGCCGACACCACGAGGGAGCGCGGCCGACCTCCGGTCCCGATCTCCCACTCCAACCCGGGGTCGAGGGCGGCGATGACATCGTCCAGCTGGTCGCCGAGCCGGCCCAGCCGGCCCCGGTCGCAGGCCTCCGCCAGCCGGGCGTGATGGAGGCGCCACCACGCCCAGAAGTCGGCGATGGGGTCTCGATTCATCGCAGGTGGTCGGGGACATGGAGGGCGATCAGCTCCGCCAGCTCGGGCTGGATGAGGGGATTGGCGGCGACCACCGACGGCATGGAGGGGGCCGCCGGCCCTCCTCGATGGTCGGAGACCACGCCACCGGCCTCTTCCACCAGCAGTACTCCGGCCGCCAGGTCCCAGGGTGCCAGCTGGAACTCCCAGAACCCGTCGAAGCGGCCCGCCGCCACCCAGGCCAGGTCGAGGCAGGCGGTGCCCATCCTCCGCACTCCTCGGACTCGCTCCAGCACCCGTCCCACCGTCTGGCCGTAGCCGAGACCGTGCCGGCGCCGGTCGTAGGGGAACCCGGTCGCGATCAGAGCGTCCCCCAGCGGAGAACGGGTCGATACCCGCAGCCGGCCCGAGGTTCCCGCCGCCCCGGCCCCGGCCTCCGCCCAGAACTCCTCTTCGCGGAACACGTCGATCACCACCCCCGCCAGCGGGCGGTCGTCCTCGTACAGCGCCACCGAGACTCCGACGTGGGGGACGCCGTGCAGGAAGTTGACCGTGCCGTCGAGAGGGTCGACGATCCAGCGCCGTCCGTGCCCTCCTTCTCCTCCCCCGCTCTCCTCGGCCAGCACGGCGTCGTCCGATCGGTAGGAGTGCAGAACCGACAAGATGGCCGCCTCGGCGGCGCGGTCGGCCTCGGTCACCGGATCCACCTCACCTTTGAAGTCGGCCGGACCCCCGCCCACCGCCGCCCGCACCACGGCGGCGCCGGCCCGGGCCGCCCGCCGGGCCACCTCGAGATCGGTGGGATCGGTCACCGGGCCCACTCTATTGGCGTACCCCAGACCGTTGACCACCGGCCCGGACCGTACAATCCCGCCCGCAATGGTCACCGTGCTCGCCGCCCTCTCGTCGGCGGTGCTCCTGTGGGCGGCGTTTCCGCCGGTCGATGCGGGAGTGCTGGCACTGGTGGCGCCGGTGCCGCTGCTGGTGAGGCTGCGAACGGCTCCTTCCACCGGTCCGGCGGTGGCGGCCGGGGCGCTCTTCGGCCTCGCCTTCTTCACCGGTCTCTTCTGGTGGATCGGCCGGCTCGGGCTGGTGGCCCTGATCCCGTTGGCCCTCTCCCAGGCCGCCTATCCGACCCTCTACGGATGGCTGCTGGGGAGGGTGCGGACTTGGTCGACCCATCGGTGGGCGGTGGTAGCGATCGGGGGATGGGCGGCGTTGGAGTTGGTGCGGGAGCGCTTCCCGGTGGGTGGGTTCGCCTGGGGTCTGCTCGGGTACCCGCTGGGGGCCTACCCGCCCAGCCGGGCCGTCGCCCAGTGGGTGGGAGCATCCGGTCTGAGCGTGATCGTAATGGCGGTGGCGGTCGGACTGACCCTGGCCCTTCGGCGCGAGTCGTTCCGCTGGCTGGGCGGTGCCGCCGTGACGGCGGTGGCGCTGACCGTGGCCGGTGGGCTGTGGCCGGCGGTGGCGGACGGGCCGGAGGTGCGCGTGGCGATCGTGCAGGGGAGCACCCCCTGCCCGGGTACCCACTGCGCCGACGAGCGGCTGCTCACCTACGAGGCCCACCTGGCCCTGACCCGGTCGTTGCCGCCCGACCGGTTCGATCTGGTGGTGTGGGCCGAGAGCTCGACCGGCTTCTCGGTCGATCCCGTTCTGAACACGGCGGTGGCGGAGTCGATCGGGCAGGAGGCCCGGCGGCTGAACGCCTTCGTGATGGTCGGAACCGACCGTCCGGTGGGCGCCGATCACTTCATCAACGCCAACGTCTTCTTCGGCCCGGACGGCGCCCTGATCGGGGAGTACCAGAAGGTCCATCCGGTTCCGTTCGGGGAGTACATCCCGCTCCGCCCGGTGTTCGAGTGGATTCCCGCCCTCGAGCAGGTCCCTCGCGACATGATTCGGGGGGCGGGAATGATCATCTTTCGGATACCGGCCGGGCGGCTCGGCTCGGTGATCTCGTTCGAAGGCTCGTTCGCCCGCTACCCCCGGGCGGCGGTGCGAGCGGGGGCACAGCTGCTGGTGGTCGCCACCAACCAGAACAGCTATGGCTTCAGCCCGGCCTCCGACCAGTTCATCGCCATGAGCCGGGTGCACAGCTCCGAGCTGGGGATCGACATCGTCCAGGCGGCCGTCACCGGACGGTCGGCGATCCTGGTCGAGGGGGGCGAGGTGGTGGGGCCCTCCGAGCTGTCCGAGCCCGCCCTCCTCACCGGCACCGTGCACATGCGGGCGGCCGGGCCCACCTTCTATGCCCGGGTGGGGGATTGGTTGCAGGTGGTGGCGACGCTGGCGCTGGGGGTGGCGCTGCTGGCAAGACAGGAGAGGCCATCCGATGATGACCTCTCCATGACCGGCTCGAGGGCGGAGCCCTCGCCAGGGACTAGCCGGTGACCCCGTTCTAGCTCTCACCGGTGCCGATCGCCATCCCGGCCAGGGGGCATTTCCACTCCGCCCGCTACGGACTAGTCACCCCGGTCCTGGTGAGAAGAGGGCCCGTCCGGTTTGGTAGCGTCGGCCCAGCTGAGCATGAGGAGGGCGGCATGCCGGATCATCAGGCGATCGAGAACCTGTTGAGGGAGGATCGCACCTTCCCGCCCCCGGCGGATTTCGCTGCCGCCGCCAACGCCCGGGCCGGGATCCACGAAGAGGCCGAGGGCGACTACCTGGCCTTCTGGCGGCGTCAGGCGCTGGAGCGCATCTCGTGGCTGCGGGAACCGACCGTGGTGCTGGACGACTCCAACCCGCCCTTCTATCGGTGGTTCCCGGACGGGCGCCTCAACCTGGCGGTCAACTGCCTCGACCGCCACCTCGCCACCGACGCCGACCGCGTCGCCTACCACTGGGTGGGCGAACCCGGCGACACCCGCACCATCACCTACCGCCAGCTCCACGAAGAGGTGGGCCGGTTCGCCAACGCCCTCCGCAGCCTGGGGGTCGGCAAGGGCGACCGGGTGGCGATCTACATGGGCATGATCCCGGAGCTGCCGGTGGCGATGCTGGCCTGC
>JBFGJL010000046.1:0-8141 GCA_041577235.1 Acidimicrobiia bacterium
GCGTCGCGCTCGGCCTCGCCGAGGGTGGCCAGCGCTTCCCGATCGGAGGTTCGTCGCAGGTTTTCGGCCTCTGCCAGCACCTGCTTCAACAGCGCCTCCGAGGTGGTCCACGAGTCGCCCCGCAGGTTCTCGGCATCGGCCTGTGCCTCCCGGCTCAGCGTTTCGGCGGCGGCCAGCGCCTCCGACCGCCAGCGGGCCGCCTCGGCTGCGGCCCTCTCACGGATGCCCTCCGCCGCTTCCCGGGCGGTTTGCAGGATCTGGCCGACGTCGCGGGCGACCGCTTCGAACTCGGCCTCCAGGTCGCGCCGGCCCGTGGCCGACAGCCGCGCCTCCAGCTCGGCGTTGTGTTCCTCCAGCTCCGCCAACCGGGCCGCCACCTCGCCCAGGAAGGCGGTCACCTCCTCGGGGTAGAAGCCGCGAAAAGCGTGACGAAAGTCGCGACCGGTCAGATCGCCGGGGCGAATCGGGTTCGCCATGCGCGCAACCATACTCCGGGACACCTGTGAGCAGGGGTTTTGTCAGGCCGCCGGCAGGCTGTCGAGAAAATCGATCGCCTCCTGCAACGAGGCCACCCTCACCAGCTCCGTCTCCCCGGCGTCGACGGTGAGGGCCTCTTCGAAGTTACCGGCCGGAACCAGCATGTAGTCGGCCCCTTCGGCCCGGGCCGCCACCACTTTCTGGCGGACCCCACCGATGGATCCCACCGCCCCGTTGGAGCTGATGGTTCCGGTGCCGGCGATCTGGTGGCCCTTCACCAGATCCTCCGGGGTGAGGAGGTCGATGATCGCCAGCGTGTACATGAGCCCGGCCGACGGGCCCCCGATGTTGGAGGTATCGATCTCCAGCTCGAACGGCAGGGTGCCGAAACGCTCGTTCTCGGTGCTGGCCAGGATGCCGATGAGTGGCCGTCCCGGCTCCTCCGGGTGGGGTACCAGCGTCACGGTCACGTCCCGGATCTCCTCCCCCCGGCGGATGGTCAGGGTGACTTCGTCACCGATCGAGTGGGTGCCGATCAGCGCAATCATGTCCGGCGCCAGCAACACCTTGGTTCCATCCACCGCCTGGATGACGTCCCCCACCTCCAGGAGTTGGGCAGCCGGAGTGTCCTCCAGCACCGAATCGACCCGCACCCCGTCGCCGGTGAGGGTGATGTCGTATCCGAGGTGGTTGAGGGCCACCGCGATGGCGGACCGCTTCGACTCGTCCATCGACTCCAGACCGGCCCGGCGGAAGTCCTCCGGGCTCTGGTCGGCGGGTCGCACGTACTGGCGGGGCACCAGGTCGATGCTGTCGTCGACCACGCCGACCAGTGCCTCGTAGCCGTTCACCTCCTGCAGCACCACGGTCAGCATGTAGAGGTCACCGTCGATTGGGAACGTGTCGGCTCCGTCGATCTCGACGAAGTCGGTGACGTGGCGGGTGGGTCCCGGAGAGAAGGCGTAGTAGGGCAGCGTCACGTTCCAGGCGGCCACCGCCAGCCCGGCCAGCAGCACGATCGCCGCCGCCAGGGCGAACGGCCACAACGGCAAGCGCCGGCGGGGCGCCTCCGAGTCGGCAGGGACGTCCACGAGGGGAGGGCTGGCCATGAGGACCCGGGAGATGCTACCCCGCCCTGCCCGCTACCACCATGCCGCTCACTCCCCGACCCGGTCCAGCCCCCAGGTTCCGTCCCCGCCGGGAATTCCCAGCCGGGGAGCCGGATCGCGCCCGGGCCCGGAGTCGAGCGGCGCCACCGGACCGTCTCCGAAACCGAAATCGGCCTCGTCCAGACGTTCGAGCGCTGCTTCCAGCCCGGCCGTCGACAGGTCGAGCCCCGCCACCGCCTCCTCCAACAGCTCGTGCACCGCCGCAGCCTGCAAGTAGCCGACGAAGAACCACACCCCTTCCGCCGGGGAACCGGTTCCGAACCGGGCCTGGTTGTCACGCAGCAGCTTCATTCCGGGGTCGCCAGACTCCAGCATTGGGATCGAGCCGACCACCAGATCGGCCGTCGCCCCCTCGGCCCGGTAGGCGGCCTGCCCCACCACCAGTAGTCCCGCTGCATCCGCCGGCACCGCCGCCGAGGATCCGCAGGCGACAGTCACCGCGGCCGAGCTCGGCTCGGCCTCGGAGAGGTCCAGCCGCTCGAGTGATCGGCGAAAGCCGGCTTCGCAGGCGCCGCTGACCGCCCCGGCGGTGGCCAGTGCCGCCGAGGAAGCTCCCTCCCCCAGCGCCCAACCCAGACCTGCCTCGATCTCGGCGGCCAGGTCCGGCACCGGCGGGGCCACTACCCGGCCGGGGGAAGAGGGCCATCCGGACAGCCGCACCCCCGCCACCACCAGCATCCCCTCCGGTGCCCGCCGCGCCACCGCCAGCGTCTCATCGGGGGTGAGGCTGGCCGCCACCAGAGCCACATCGTCGAGGACGGGGTCAGAGACGGCGGTCTCCACCAGCTCGACGGCGAACCGGCCCCCGACGCCGCCCAAGGTCTGGTCGACGTACTCCCAGTACACCTGCTGGCCCGCCACGAGCGAGGTGCCGGCCGGGGAGGGCCGCACGGCCGCCGCCAGCCGGATCGAACCCTCCTCCACTCCCGGTCCGCCCACCACCGGAGGCAGGGTGGAGGTGGTGGTGGTCGCCACGGTCGAGGTGGTGGCCGGCGAGGTGGGAACCACCACCTGCCCGGTGCAGGCGGCCACGGTCACCGTCCCGAGGGTCAGCAAAGCCAGCCGGGCCCAAGGCCATGGCCGGAGGGAGGTCAGCCGATACAATCGCCGCTGTCGCTCGAGAGGGAGGAACCTGTGCAGACTTACGCTCCCGCGGTGCTGTCGACCCGCATCCTGCCACGCAACCGGGTGGCAACCGCAGCACTGGTGGTCGGGTTCGCCCTGCTCACCTGGGTGTCGGCCCAGTTCGTCATCCCCCTGCCATTCACCCCGGTGCCGATCACCGGCCAGACTTTCGCCGTCCTGCTGAGCGGGGCCGTGCTGGGCTGGAGGGCGGGTGCCGGCAGCCAGGTCCTCTACGTCGGCTTCGGAGCGGCCGGGCTCCCGGTGTACGCCGAGGGGAGGGGGGGCTGGGAGACGTTCACCGGGGCCACCTTCGGGTACCTGGTCGGCTTCGTGGTGGCGGCGGCGGCGGTGGGCTACCTGGCCGAGCGCAAGCAGGATCGCCGGGCTTCGACCGCCTGGCCGGCCTTCCTCACCGGCAGCGCCATCATCTACATCTTCGGCGTGTCGTGGCTGATGTACAGCCTGGGGATGACCTTCGAGGAGGCGATGGTGGCCGGGTTCGTTCCCTTCGTGGTGGGGGATCTGCTCAAGGCGGGGCTGGCGGGAGCGCTGCTGCCGGTCGCCTGGCGGCTGGTGGGCGAGCGCTGACCAGGCCTCTCAGGTACGGCGCCGCCGGCCCCGCATCGGAGCTTCGGCTACCGCCGAGGCGGCTTCTTCCGCCGCCTCGTACTCGCGGGCGGTGTCGAACTCCTCTCCCAGATAGGCCTTGATCACATCCGGATGGCGCTGCACCTCTTCGGGCGGGCCCTCGGCGATCTTCCGTCCGAAGTCGAGCACCAGCACCCGGTCGGCGATGTCCATCACCAGTCCCATGTCGTGCTCGACCAGGATGATGGTGATCCCCAGCTCGTCCTGGATGTCGAGGATGAACCGGGCCATGTCCTCGGTCTCCTCCAGGTTCATCCCGGCCACCGGTTCGTCCAGCAGGAGCAGCTCGGGCTCCATGGCCAGGGCCCTGCCCAGCTCCACCCGCTTCTGGACGCCGTAGGGAAGCAGCCCCACCGGGTGTTTGCGCCACTGTTCGATCTCGAGGAAATCGATGATGTCCTCCGCCTTGAGGCGGTTCTGCAGCTCTTCGCGCCGGGCCCGGCCCCACCACACCGCCCCGGCCAGCCAGCCGCTCTCCATCCGCACGTGCCGCCCGCTGAGGATGTTCTCCAGCACGGTCATGTGCGGGAACAGGGCGATGTTCTGGAAGGTGCGGGCGATTCCCATCTCGGCGGTGCGGTCGGGGCGAATCCCGATGATCGACGAACCCTTCCAGAGGATGTCGCCCTCCTGCGGACGGTAGACCTGGTTGAGGCAGTTGAAGATCGAGGTCTTGCCGGCGCCGTTGGGGCCGATGATGGCGAACAGCTCGCCCTCGTCCACCCGGAACGACACCCCGTCGATGGCCTTCACCCCCTTGAAGGACAAGCGGACGTCCCGTACCTCCAGCAGCGGGGAGTCGGACGGCGGCCGGGCGGCGTCGGTCGTCATCGCCCTAGCACCGAGCTCCGCGAGGCTGGAAGCCGCCTCACGACAGCCACCGCTTGCGACGCTTGTAGTGCTTCACGTCCCGGAACGACTTCTTGTCCCCCCCGGCGTGGAGGCCGAGGTAGAACTCCTTCACGTCGTCGTCTTTCAGCAGCTTGTCCGGTTGGCCGTCCATCACCATCTTCCCGGTCTCCATGATGTAGCCGTGGTGAGCGATCGACAGGGCCATGGCGGCGTTCTGCTCGATCAACAGCACCGCCGTGCCCTGGCGGTTGATCTCCACGATGATGTCGCGGATCTGTTGGACCAGGAGCGGCGCCAGCCCCAGGCTGGGCTCGTCGAGGATCAGCAGCTTGGGTGACTGCATCAGCGCCCGCCCGATGGCCAGCATTTGCTGCTCGCCCCCCGACAGGTAGCCGGCGGTCTGGCCGGGCCGGGCCGCCAGCCGCGGGAAGAGTTCCATCACCCGCTCGAGTGCCTCGTCCTGCCCGCTCCGGTTGGTGTAGGCCCCCGCCTTCAGGTTCTCGGTGACGGTCATCTCGGCGAACACCCGCCGGCCCTCCATCACCTGGCTCACCCCCCGGCCGACGATGTAGGACGGGTCCTTGTTGGTGATGTCCTCTCCGGCGAAGTGGATCGTGCCCTTGGTGATGTCGCCTTCGTGGACGTCGTGGAGGCCGGTGATGGCCCTCATCGTGGTGGTCTTGCCGGCCCCGTTGGCCCCCAACAGAGCCACGATCTGCCCGTCGGGCACCTCCAGCGAGATCCCCCGCAGGACGAGGATGACGTCGTTGTAGACGAACTCGAGGTTCTCGACGGTCAGCATCGGTTGGGTGGGGGAGGCGGCCGCAGCCGCCTCCCCCGTCGCTCCTCTCTCGTTACTCGAGGGTGTAGCAGGCGCCGGTGAAGTCGAGGTCGGCCACCACCGGATGGGTGTAGTTGGACTCCAACACCGAGAAGCCGGTCCCGCCGGCGGCCAGGTCCTCCGGATCGGGCCGGGTGATGAAGCCGACACGTTGCAGCTGCTCGTTGGGGTCGCCCACGTAGGTCTCGGACGGAGCCAGCTCGTTGAAGTCGACGTTCTCGAGGCTCTTACCGGCAGCCAACACCCCGGCCTGGGTCAGGTCGCCGTTCTCGATCGCCTTGGCCAGGGCGGCGTGCATGATCTGCGCCTCGATCACTCCCTCCGAGTAGAACTCGCTCGCCGGGATGCCGGCGGCCAGCACCGCCTCCTTGATGGCGGTGGCGCCGGGGGTGCCGGACTGCCACGGAGCCCAGAAGAGCGGCACGTACCAGTCACGGGCCGACTGCTCGGCGATGGGGGAGCCGGGGGCGATGAAACGAGGGCTGTAGGTCGGAGCCGCCCCGGTCCACCAGGCCTCGAACCCCTGACCCACCGCCAGGCTGTAGATGGCCTCGGTGTCCTGGGAACGACCGGTCAGGAAGACGATGTCGGGGTTGGCCCCGACGATGGCGTTGGCGACCTCATCCGGGTTGGCCGGGCCCTCCGGGTTGGGAACGATCGCCCCTGGACCGCTGTAGACCACGTCCAGTTCCAGCGCCTCTGCCGCCAGGGCGGCGCCGGCCGCCGAGTCGAGGCCGTAGTCACCCGGGATCGAGGCGATGGCCAGCGTCGGCTTGGCTCCGTTCTCCGCCTCGAACTGGTCGGACAGGTAGCCCAGGATGTTGTGCGCTTCCACGCAGTAGTTCATCCCGTGGTGCAGCAGGTTGGCGTTGAGGGCGGGGTCGGTCCAGCCCGAGTACCAGGTCAGCGGAACCGCCAGGATGCCGTCGGCGGCCAGCTGCGGCACGATCGCCACGGTGTGGGGCGAGCCGGTCGAGTGGCCGAACGCCACCACCTGCGTCTTCAGCTCCTCGTAGAACTGGACGTGGTTCTGCACGTCGTAGGCGGTGTCGCGGGTGACCAGCTCCACCGTCCATCCGTCGATGCCACCGGCCGAGTTGACCTGGTCCCAGTAGAACTGCTGACCGAAACTGATCGCCCCCACCAGGGCGGCGAAGGGTCCGCTCAGGTCGGACAGCATGCCGATCTTGATGACCTTGTTGTCGACGTCCACGCCCACGTCGGTCAGGATCTCCCCGGACGGTTCGGTCGTATCCGGAGCCGCCGTGGTATCGGGGGCCGCCGTCGTGTCCGGGGCGGCGGTCGTGTCGGGCGCCGCCGTCGTGTCGGTATCGCCCGTCTCGCCGGTGCCGCAGGCGGCGGCGAGCAGACTGAACGTCAGCAACACCACCAGCCACCGGTATCTGGATCTCATCTCTCTTCCTCCTGTTCATTCGACCGCGACCGCGCCGGTCGCGGACACCCGTGGACTAGTACGTGAAGGGCCACCCCTTCCAGTAGTTCCGTATTCGCAGCCAGATGCCGTAGAGCCCCAACGGCTCGAAGATGATGAATCCTATGATCAGGAGGCCGTAGAGCACCAGATTCCCCTGGAAGACGTTCAGGCCGGGGCTGGTGCCGGGCAGGGCCGAGACCAGGCCGGCGTCGAAGGGATCGGTGGCGACGATGAAGTCGGCCACGCTCCGCCCGAAGCCACCCCCGCCCCGGGCCACCTGGGTCAGCCACTCGGTCCCGTTCTGGACCAGCAGCGGCAGCACGATCACGAACAGCGAGCCCAGCACCATGCCGGTGACCACCCCGGCCCCGCCGATGAGGACGATGGCGATGATCTGGATGGAGAGGAACAACCCGAAGGACTCGGGGATGGTCCGGGAGACGAACGAGGCCAGCAGCGCCCCTGCCACCCCGGCGAAGAACGACGAGATGGCGAAGGCGATCGTCTTGTAGCGGAACTCGTTGACCCCCATGATCTCGCCGGCCACGTCCCGGTCGCGGATGGCCATGAAGGCCCGCCCTGCCCTGGTACGGGCGATGTTCTTGGCCACCACCGCCGCCACCATCAGCAAGGCCAGGAGGAAGTAGTAGGTCTTCGCCTGGGAGGTGAGATCGAAACCGAACCAGGAGCCGGCGGTGGAGAAGTCGATCAGCGGGCTCTCCTCTTTCCACACCCGTAGCTGCAGCGGGGGGAAGTTCCGACCCGACTGCGAGCCGCCGGTGATGAAGCTGAGGTTGCGAAACAAGTGCTCGCCGATGAACACGAGACCCAAGGTGACGATCGCCAGGTAGAGGCCTCGTACCCGCACCGCGGTCGGGGCCACCAGCACTCCCACCAGCGCCGCCACCAGCCCGGCGGCGGGGAGCCACACCCAGATCGGGAGGCCCAGGCCCCACAGCGGACCCGGCTCGGCGCCCAGCGCCGCCGCCGTGTAGGCCCCGATCCCCATGAAGAAGGCATGCCCCAGTGACACCTGGCCGGCCAGGCCGGTGAGGATGTTCAAACCGAGGGCGGCGATACAGAAGATGGCCACCCGCCCAAACACGTTCATCCAATCGGCCGACGACGCCCACTTCAGTCCGGGGACGAGGTCGAGCGGGAGCAGCAGGGCCACGACCAGGAGCAGCCCCGCCATCACCCGCTTGCTCCAGGTGTCGAGCAGAGCCTGATCGGCTTGGTAGCTGGTGCGGAGGAGGGGCCGTCCTCTCATCGGGCGCCTCCGCCAGGGAGCACCGGAAGGGACGGAGGCGTGGAACGACTCATACCCGGCGGACCTCCTCGGTCCCGAACAGGCCGTAGGGCCGCACCAGCAGCACCAGCAGCATCACGATGTAGCCCACGATGGCCGAGAATCCGGTCCCCAGCACGTTGCTGTAGCCGGCCAGATAGACGCTCGCCGCCGACTCGGCCACCCCGATGATCAGACCGCCGACGATAGCGCCAACCACCGAGTCGAGCCCACCGAGGATGATGGCCGGGAAGGCGCGGAAGGCGACGAAGGCGGTGGCGTTGCTGACCCCGGCCGCCCGCGGGA
>JBFGJL010000047.1:0-8030 GCA_041577235.1 Acidimicrobiia bacterium
ACAGCTCCGGCACCCCTACCGTCACCACCGTGGTCCCCTCGGCCGGACCGGCCGAGAGCAGTGCCATCGCCCCGTCGTCGTCCTCAACGGTCACGGCGTGGCGGAGGAACACGTTGGGCTCCGGATTGGTGTAGACCCAGAACACGCCCTTGGTGTCGAGCCAGAGGGCGCCGCTGGGTACCACCAGGAACTCGCCGGAGGTGGAAACCTGCTCGGTGTCGATCCCGAGCCGTCTCACCGCCTGTTCGGTGAGGGTGACCTTCCACAGCTCGGTGCCGTCGACCGCCTCCAGCGTGTACGGCTCGTCGATGACGTACTTGTCGGAGATGGGCGCCCCGCACCCCGCGGCCAGTACCCCCACCAACCCCACCACCGCCAGCATGCGCAGGTGTCGGCCTCTCATGGCTGGGCCTCCAGGGGGGCTTGGTCCTCGAGTTCGGGAAGCGACACATCGAAGAGCTCGTCCCCCCACACCACCGGCTGCTCCACGAACCCGAACCTGAGATAGACGGCCGGCAGCACCAGCAAGCCGAGGAGGGCGGCGGCGATCAGTCCGCCGATCATCACCACCGCCATCGGCTGGACGATGGAGGAGCCCGCCCCGCCCGCCACGGCGAACGGGAGGAAGGCGGCCAAGGCCGCCAAGGTGGTCGTCATGGTCGGGCCCAGCCGGTCGCGGGTGCCACGACGGGCCAGTTCGGGACCGAACGGCAAGCCCTCTGTCCGCTGCAGGTGCTGGTAGTGACGGATCGAGGCAACCGCCTGCCTGGCGGCGAGCCCCAGGATCGCCAGGAGGGCGGCGGTCGTTCCCAGGCCCAGGGAGCCGCCACTGAGCCACGCAGCCCCCAGTCCCCCGGCCACCGCCATCGGCAACGTCAGGAAGACCAGCAGCGCCAGCTTCCAGCTGGCAAAGGCGGCCTGCAGGAGCAGGAAGGCGAACACGGCCGTTCCTGCCGCCACCGCCAGCACCAGCAGCCGGTTGTTGCGGGCGTCGGCGAAGCCGCCCAGCAGTTCGGCACGATGCTCGAGCGGGAAGGCGACCTGCGCCATGGCGGCATCCACGTCGGCGGCCACTGCTTCGGCGGGACGACCGGTGGTGGCGGCGGTGACGTCCAGGTAGGAGAACACCGACTCGTGCCGGATCTCGGTCGGATTCGGGACCACCGCCACCTCGGCGATGGCTCCGAGCCGGACCGGCCCGAAGCTGGGCGTGTCGATCAGCAGGTTCTGGACCTGTTCGGCGCTCTCCCGCAGCTGCGGCTCACCCCACACGACCACGTCGAACACCTTCTGTTCGTCGAACAGGTTCCCGACGGTGATGCCACCCAACAGGATCGCCGCCGACCGGCGGACGTCTCCCGGCTTCAACCCGACGGCCTGCGCCTTGGTCAGGTCGACGGTCACCTGGATGATGTCCTCGTCGGGGACGGTCTCGATCTGAGGATCCTGGATGCCTTCGATGCCGGTCAGCAGCCGGTGGATCTCGGTCGCCTTCTCGGCGAGGATGGCCGGATCCTCTCCGTAGACCCGCACGACGATGTCGTGGTCACCGTCACCGCCGCCCAGCAGCCGATCCACTCGTTCCTGGGAGTGGGTGAGGATCGCGGTGGTCAGGCCGGAATGGGAACCGACCACGCCTTCGATCGCCGCCCGGGTCTGCTCGTAGGCAGCGTCGGGCTCGATGGTGACCCACACCTCACCCGAGTTCACGTTGACCACTTGGTCGGACATGATCGCCCGGCCCACGTGGGCTCCCACGCTGCGGACCCCCTCCACCGCCGCCAAGTCGGAGACGAGCGCGGCCGTGAGCTGATCCATCTGGGTGAGGCTGGTGCCCGGCTCGGTGGTCACCTGCACGAGGAGGTCGCGTTCTTCGAGCGATGGCCGGAAGGACCGGTCCAAGAGCGCCGCCGAGATGACCCCCAGCACCATCACCACCAGGAAGACGGCCAGCACCGTGCCGAACCGCATGCGGGAGCTGGCGCGGTCGTACCCCTTGCGAAGCCGCCGAATGAGGCGAGATCCCTCGGCCGGCGGCGTGCCGTCCAACACCAAAAAGCTCAAGGCTGGGGTCAGGGCGAGCGCCACCAGCAACGAGGCGGCCACCGCCAGCAGATAGGAGCCGATGATGGGGGGAAGGAAGGCCCCGCCGATCCCCTCCAGGAAGAAGAACGGAACGCTGGCGGCTGCCATGACCAGGGTGGCGTAGAGGGCGGCCGTGCGAGTCTCGAGCAGCGCCAGGGTGACGCGCCGCGCCGCCGGCACGAGACCCCGGTGGTCTTCGGCGTGGATCCGACCGGCCAGGCGGTGCATGTCGAGGACCACGTCGTCCACCAACGCCGCCAGGGCGACCAGCAGCCCGGCCACCACCAGCATGTTGAAGGTGGCCCCGGTGGCGATCAGCACGACGATCGCCGAGGCGAGCGAGGCGGCGATCGCGACCACTGCGATCACCAGGGCCCGCCAGCTCGACATGAAGAGGGCCAAGACTGCCAACAGGAGGATCGCCCCGACCACGGCGGTGGTTCCGAGATTGGCGAAGGACTGGGCGATGAAGTCGGCGGGCCGATAGATGGAGGTGTCCATCTCCAGACCTGTGAGGCCGGGACGCATCACCTCCAGGGCCGCCTCGATCCCGGCGGCCACCGCCGCCGTGTTGGCGCCCGGGAACTTCTCGATCACCAGCAGCTGGCAGTCACCGTCGGAGCAGAAGGCATCGCCGATCAGCGGCTGGTGGCCTTCCACCACCGTGGTGACGTCTCCCAACGTGACGGCTTGCCCGTTGACGAAGAGAGCCGCCCCGTCCTCGTCCTCCAGCGGGATCTGCTCCAGCTCTTCGGCCGTCTTGATGGCCTGCTCATGGAAGACCTGCAGTCGCTGGTTGAGGGTGTCGATGAAGCCACCGGTGCCCGGGGCCGACGCCTCCAGGTAGCTGAGTGGCGAGACCTCCATCGCATTCCCGGCGCTGGCGATCACCTGACCCAGCCGGACGCCCTGGTCGCGGAGACGCTGCGGGTCGACCAGCACCTGCAGCTGTCGGTCGCGCTGGCCCCAGATGGCGACGTTGGCCACGCCCTGCACTCCCAACAGGCGGGGTCCGATCACCCACCGAGCGAGGACCGAGACCTCGATGGGGGTCAGTTCGGTCGATGCGAGCTTGACCATGGCCACGCGGTTGGTGGAGGAGAGCGGCTGCAGCATCTGGGGGGGCTTGGCGACCTCGGGTAGGCCCGCCACCCCCACCGCCTGGGTGAGCCGCTCACCCACCACCTGGCGGGCGTCGAGCAGGTCGGTACCCGGCTCGAAGGTGAGGACGACCGACGACAGCCCCGGGAGCGACACCGATTCGATGCCCTCGAGGAAGGCGACTCCGTTGAGCAGGTCCTGTTCGAGCGGCACCGTGATGAGTTGCTCCACCTCCTCTGCCGAGAGGCCCAGCGCCTCGGTCTGCACCTCGACGATGGTTGGCTGGAACTCGGGCAGGGTGTCGACCGGCGCCTGCGGCAGCTGCACGATCCCGAACACGATCATGCCCGCTGCGACTGCTAGGACAAGGCCCCGGAACCTGATGCTGGCGCCAATCATCCATCTCATCACTGAGCTCCCTCGTGTCGGTGACGGTGCGGTCCATGGGGTTTCCCCAACCCGAGCGCCGAGCTCCAGATGGGGGGCTTGCCCCGGGCCATGGCGGCGGCCAGGACGGCCGCACCGAGGATGGACCCGTGGCGAGGATCGAGCGGGGGGGTCGTGCCCCACCCGGTGGAGACGAACACACCGACGAGCGCCACCGCCGCGATCGCGACGATCACGTGACGCCGATGGATCCTCCCCCGGAGGATCCGCACCAACGCGATCGCCCCGACGATCGCGAAGGCAGTCCCGGCGTGGCTCCGAACCCGGAGCCGATGTTCCAGGCGCGCCACCACAGGCGCTCCCCCCCTGGTTGCCTCCTCGTAGGCAAGCTACACCATCCTCACGGATTGTGGTGACGGGATTACGGGAAAAATTCGGAAATCTCCGGGGACCACAGCTGGCGTTGCGGGTGGCGGCCCGACCCTGCCGCCCCTGTGGCGGAACGAGCGTTCAGGCGCGGTCGCGCCGCGCCGCCGGCCACCAGCAGGGCCCTATCCGCTGCCGGTGAGCTGCGGCTAGTGGATGCGGACGGTTGCCACCACGCCCGCGTGGTCGGACGGCCAGAAGGGCGGGAAGCCCTGGAACTGAGTCGCCCCCATCACCGACGCGCCGAGGGCGCGAGCCCCGGCATGGGTCAGCACGAGGTCGATCCGCGACGACAGCTCCGAGCTCGGATTGGTGAGGGTGCCGTTCTGGCAGCAGGTCAGACCGGGAACCCCGGGGTTGATGTTCCAGGCGTCGTTGAAATACGACTTGGTGAGGATCCCGTAGCTGGCGGTGGTGCTGCCGTCCGCCGCCGAGTTGAAGTCACCCACTGCCACCACCGCCCCACCGGTCTTGGCCGGTCCGGCAAGGAACTCGGCGGCCTGCGCTTCCTGCTCGGCCGGAAACGCTCCGGTTTCCAGGTGGGTGTTGACGAACCGGAACTTCTTCCCATCCAGGGTGCCGTCCACGGACGCCCAACCCCGGCTGAACGACAGCACCCCGACCGGGGTGGCGATCTCGGCCTGGGCTTCGAACAGGTCGCTCTGCGGGTTGGAGATCGTCAGATTGGGAGTAGCTGTGTTGACCAGGATCACGTCCCGGTCCAGGAAGGTCAGCAGGCATGCACCCACCGGCCCGGCGCAGGGGGCCACCAGCGGGACCGGGCCCACCAGGGCGTTGTTGGACACGGCAGCCACCGCGTAGGAGAGGCCCCGCTCGGCCAGGTCTGCCATCAGGATCGCCAGGAAGTCGAGGCTGGGAGGTGCACCGGGACCTGTGGCGGTCCAGTTCGACACCTCCTGCAATCCGATCAGGTCGGGGGCAGAGAGAGCGATCTGGTCGGCGATGGCGTCGGAGCGGGCCGGGAAGTTGGTGAACTGGACGGTGCCGTAGATGGTGGCAACCCCGATCAAGAACTCGGTTTGGTTGGTGGCCTGCAGGGCCGGAGCGAGGCTGGAACCCAGGTAGAGGTTCTGGGTCATCACGGTCAGCTCCCGCTTGTCCTTCCCCAGGGCCGGCGAGGCGAGCAGCACGCTGAAGGCCACCAGCAGTGCCAACAGCGCAGCCAGCTTCGCCCTGATGGTTGTCCCCTTCGATCGCACGATTTCCCTCCCCGCCTCGGTGGCGCCCCGCTGAGCACCGCATCTACCCACAGTACCCCGCTCCGCACCGAGGGTGACACGGGGCAGATGGGAACACCGACCGGAGGGACCCCGGAGAGACCTCGAGGGGCGGTGCCGCCGGGATAGCATCCGGCGTCCGATAGCCTTCCCGAGCCATGAGCCGGGCCGCCTTCGTCTTCGCCGTCCTCGTCGCCCTGACCGCTTGCGACGCGGTCGGCACCGACACGACCGACCGCGCCGGTGTGCCCACCACCGTCACCACGGCGGCACCCACCACCACTACTTCCCTCCCGGCCACCACCACGACCGCGCCGGAGCCTGTCCCGGCCGAGCAGCTGGAGGTGACTGCCTTCCCAGTGCCGGCCGGATCGCGCCCCCATGACGTCGCTCCCGCCGCCGACGGCGGAGTCTGGTACACGGCCCAGGGGTCGGGAGAGCTGGGCCTGCTCGACCCGACCACCGGCCGGACCCGCCACATCCCCCTCGGTGCCGGCTCCAGCCCCCACGGGGTGATCGTCGGACCGGACGATGCGCCCTGGGTGACCGACAGCGGCCTCAACGCCATCGTCCGGGTCGACCCCACCACCGACGAGGTGACCCGGTTTCCGGTCGACCGGCCCAACGCCAATCTCAACACCGCCACCTTCGATTCCGCGGGCCGGTTGTGGTTCACGGGACAGAACGGGGTGTACGGTGTGCTCGACCCGTCCACCGGCGACATGGAGTTGTTCGACCCGCCCCAGGGTCGAGGTCCGTACGGCATCGCCACCACCCCAGATGGCGACGTCTACTACGCCTCGCTGGCCGGCAGCTACGTGGCCCGGATCGAGCGGGACGGCACCGCCACCGTGGTCGGTCCCCCCACTCTCGGCCAAGGAGCCCGCCGGGTGTGGTCGGATTCGCAGGGCTCCATCTGGGTGAGCGAGTGGAACGCCGGCCAGCTCTCCCGGTTCGAGCCGGCCAGCGGCAGCTGGTCCACCTGGCAGCTTCCCGGTCCGGCACCCCAGGCGTACGCCGTCTACGTCGACGAGTTCGACCTCGTGTGGGTGAGCGACTTCGGCGCCAACGCCATCCATCGCTTCGATCCGGCCGCCGAGACCTTCGACACCTTCCTACTGCCCCACGTTCCCGGCAACGTGCGCCAGCTGCTGGGCCGGCCCGGAGAGGTGTGGGGAGCGGAATCGGCCGCCGACCATCTCGTGGTGATCCGCTGACCTGAGATGGCCGGCTGCTTGCCCGGCCGGGTCGAGCCGAGCACCGGCAGGCTGATGCTCGGGTCTGCTCGGGTCGACCCCACCCACGACTCAGGCGGTGGGGGAGGCGTCGGCCAGGGGCGACAGGAAACCGCCCGCCTTGCGCCGGTCGAGTGGCGTCATCGCCGTGAACCAGCGGACGAGAACCGGCTCCCCGAACCAGAAGCGCCCCAGTTCGACTGCCAGCTCCTCGACTGCCCGGCGGTGTCGGGCACTCCCACCGCCGAACAGGTGCAGACGTATCTCGGGCGTGGGATCCGCGGCCGCGTCCCATACCCCCACTACCGACCCGTCGACGAGGATGGTCCGGGTGGCGTTACCGGAGCGGTCGAGCACGAAGCGTCCGTGTCCGGGTACCAGATGGCGCTCCCGGTCCTTCACCCCCATCACGTACGGGTCCAGTTCGGGAAGCAACACCACGCCATCGTTGGCCGGCGGCGGATCGAGCAGGGTCGCCAACTGGTCGGCCATCATCCACTGCGGCTCGTCTCGGCCGTCCACCGCCACTTCGACCAGATCGTCGGCGAGCGAAGCGAGCGCCTTCCGGGCGGCCCGCACCCCCAGCCCGCTCCACCAGGCCACGTCCTCCTCGCCCACCGGGCCATAGTTGCTCACGTAGCCTGCCGCCAGCTGCCGGATGGCGGCAGGCCGGTCGCCCTCGTCGGGGACGAATCCGGGGAGGACGTGGTCGAAGCGGAGGTAGCGGAAGGCGCTGCTCCGCCAGCTGCCCAGCGGCCGGTCCCGGATCAGTCGAGCCTGGTCGCACATCAGGTTCACCACTCCGGCCAGGCTGTAGGAGACCTCCAACTCGGCCTTGAGCTCGGCCGCCGACCGCGCGGCCTGGTCGCTCAGTACCTCCTCGATCGCCGCCGCCAGCTTTCGGTACTCGGGCTCGGTCACCCCCACCGCCCGGGCGAACACCGACGCCGACGGCTCCGCCAGCGGGCGGGTGGCGGTCATCACCACTCGCGCCAGTGCCTCGTCGAGGATGAACACCGTGGTGCGCATCCCTCGGACCCGGAACAGCTCCCGCCGCTCATAGAGGGCGGCATCGAGCCGGGCTCGCTCGAAGCCATCCATCCGGGCGAACAGCTGCAGATAGGGGCTGGGGGCAGAGGTGGCGTGCAGGCCGATCAATGCCCGCGCCACCGCCACAGGTCCGGAGGCGGGTGCCAGCAGATACTGCCTGGCCAGCAGATGACGCCGAGCCTGGTCGGTGGTGACGGCAGGGGTGGCCACACCCTCATTGTGGCAACCGGACCCGGCCGGTCGGGCCGGCGCGACCGGCTTCGGCCGGCGGCCGGTCCGCCGCCTCGTCCTCGCCTGGACGCTCGCCGCCCGGCGACGGTGGGGCGGCTCCGCTCGGTACCCTGCGGAGATGCGGTTGCGGCTTCTCCGCCTCGCCGAGTACCTGCGGTCGTCGCTGTGGGTGATTCCGGGAGCCTTCGTCCTCCTGGCCTTCGCCGCCGCCGAAGGACTGGTGGCCCTGGACCGCACCATCGACGAGGGAGCGGTGCTCGCCTTCGGGGGCGGGGCC
>JBFGJL010000048.1:0-8012 GCA_041577235.1 Acidimicrobiia bacterium
CGCCCCCCACGCCGACGATCGCCCAGTAGAGCCCGGCATTGGCCCGGGCGGTGACTCCGGGACCGGCGATGACGAAGTTGGAGATCACGAACCAACCGAGGGGGGTGGCGGGCTCGTTCTTGGGGGGCAGCCCGAGGATGAAGACGTTGTGGGCGAAGAGGATGATCAGCAGCGGTGGGATGTTCCGCAGTACCTCGACGTAGACCGTGGCCAGCTTGGAGACCAACCAGTTGGTGGAGAGCCGGGCGACGCCGACCAACACCCCCACCACGGTCAGCAGCGGCAATCCGGCCAAGACCAGAGCGAAAGTGTTGATCCATCCTCGCACCAGTCCCTGCAAGATCGTGCTGCTCGCCCCGACCCTGCTCAACTGGATGTCGACGCCCAGCGGCTGCTGGAGGAAGTCGAAGTCGAGGGAGATGTTCTGGGCACGGGTGTTGGCGACCAGGTTGTTCCACAGGTAGATGGCGGCCACCCCGACCACCAGCACCGCCAGCGCCTGGGCGGCGACCCGGAGCACCCGCAGGTCCCGCCAGAAGGGCGGTCGGGCCTCGGCGACGGCGGGTTGGGCGGTCATGGCCTCCCTCGATGGAGAGATCGGGGGTGGCCCACCGGCCACCCCCGATCATCCTTGCTCAGCGGAAGGGCGGTGCGTACAGCAGCCCGCCGTCGGTCCAGAGGGCGTTGACGCCGCGGGAGAGACCCAGCGGCGTGTCAGGCCCGATGTTGCGATCGAAGATCTCGGCGTAGTTGCCGACGGCCGTGATCACGTTGGTGACCCAGCCGGCTTCCAGGCCGAGCCCGGGGTCGAACACGCTGGTCGTGCCGTCGTCGGCGGTGATCTCCAGCCCGAGCAGGCGCCGGATCTCGGTGCTCTCGGTGTCTCCGAAGGTCCCAACGTTGGACGAGTCGATCCCCAATTCCTCGGCGGTGATGGTGGCGAGCACCACCCAGTCGACGATCTGCGCCCACTGGCTGTCACCGTCGCGGACGACCGGGCCCAGGGGCTCCTTCGAGAAGGTCTCGTCGAGGATCAGCAGTGCCTCCGGTCCCCCCTGATCTTCCGGCCAGTTGCTGCGGAGACCGGCTAGCTGCGACTTGTCCGAGGTCCAGCCCTCGCACTGCCCGGCGATGAACGCCTCCTGGATCTGCGGGTTTTCGGCGAAGGTCAGCGGCGTGTAGGGGATGCCGCCCTCGGCGAACCGCGCCGCCAGGTTGAGCTCGGTGGTCGTTCCCGACTGCACGCAGACCGAGGTGTTGGCCATGTCCTCTAGCGAGGTGATGCCGCTGTCGGTCCTCACCATCATGCCCTGGCCGTCGTAGAACGTCGTGTGGAGGAAGGTGGCACCCTCCGACCCGTCACGGGTGGCGGTCCAGGTGGTGTTGCGGATCAGGACGTCGATCTCTCCGGACTGCAGGGCGGTGAACCGCTGCTGGGCGTCGAGGTCGATGTACTCCACCGCGTTGGCGTCACCGAGCACGGCCGCCGCCACCGCCTTGCAGTAGTCGATGTCGAAGCCGACGTGCTCGCCGGTCTCGTCGACGAACCCGAAGCCCGGTACCGAGTTGTTCACACCGCACTTGAGCTGGCCGCGGTCGGCCACCGCCTGCAACAACGCGCCCGCAGTGGGGGTGGTGGGCTGCGCCCCTCCGTCACCGGCCGCGGTCGTGTCCGCGCTCTCACCGCTCGTACAAGCGGCCATCACGACGGCGAACGCCACCAGTGGCAAGAGGAGGCGCGTGGTCCTTTTCTTCATCATGCTCCTTCCCAACAGGGGTTGACGCCTGCCGGGGCGTCGGAGGCATACCGTAGCCATCGGGGATCGGGCGCATCAACCGAAACCGGTGGGTTGTTCGGGACTCGGCCCCCCTCGACGCGGTGATCAGGCCCGGGCCGCCTGGCCGATACGGGCGGCCACCGTGTCGGCGTCCAGCCCGACCGCCCTCATCACCGCCTCCGGCGAACCCGCCGGCAAGAACGCGTCCGGCAGCCCCAAGGTGGTGACCCGACCGGCCAGTCCATGGCGGCTGAGCTCCTCCAGCACCGCCGCCCCGAAGCCGCCCGCCACCACGTTGTCCTCCAAGGTCACCACTGCCTCGTAGCGGGCCGCCCACTCGGCCAGGCGCGGATCGAGCGGTTTCACCCAGCGGGCATCGATCACGGCGGCGCCGATTCCCTGCTGGCCGAGCGTGGTGGAGGCTTTCACCGCCGTCTCCACCATCCGCCCGACCGCCAGGATCACCAGGTCCTCACCTGGGACGACCTCCTCCCACGACCCGATGGGGAGGGGCTGGACCGGCAGGGTGGGCGTGACCCCGGCCGAACCCTTGGGGAAGCGGATGGCGACCGGACCGTCCGCGGTCAGTGCCGCCTCCAGCATGCCGCACAGCTCGGCGGCGTCGGCCGGGGCACCGATGGTCATGTTGGGGATCATGCGCAGGTAGGAGAGGTCGAGGAAACCGTGGTGGGAGGCGCCGTCCGGCCCGGTCACCCCGGCCCGGTCGATCAGGAACACCACCGGCAGGTCGTGGAGGCAGACGTCGGTGACGATCTGATCGAACGCCCGCTGGAGGAAGCTCGAGTAGATGGCGACCACCGGACGGAGACCGCCCATGGCCAGCCCCGCCGCCAGGGCGACCGCATGCTGTTCGCAGATGCCGGTGTCGACCACCCGCTCCGGAAACTCGGCGGCCATCTCCGCCAGACCGGTGCTCGACACCATGGCGGCCGAGATCGCCACCACGTCGTCGTTGCGGCGGGCGGCCTCCGCCAGGGCCGAGCCGGCCACGTCGGTCAGCTTCAGCTCCGACTTGTTGGGCCGCCCGGAGGCGATGTCGAAGCTCCCGACTCCGTGCAGCTTGTCGACCTCGTCTTCGATGGCCGGCGTGTACCCGGACCCCTTCTCGGTGACGACGTGGACGATGACCGGCTCGTCGAACTGCTTGGCCCGCTCGAAGGTCTCCTCCAGCAGATCGAGATCGTGACCGTCCACCCGGCCCGAGTACTTGATGCCGATCGCGTCGAATACCGTCCCCGGCTCGATCAGCTGCTTGAAACCCTCTTTCACCCGGCGAGCGAGCTCATCGGCGGTCTCACCGATGCCGGGGATGCTCCGCAGGACCTTGCCCAGGTTGCGCTTCACCCATTCGTAGCGGGGGTCGAACCGGACGTGGGCGAGGGCGGCCAGACCCCCGACGGTGGGCGCATAGGAGCGACCGTTGTCGTTCAAGACGATGATCAGCCGCTTCGGCTTCAGGTAGGCGATGTGGTTGAGGGCCTCGTAGGCCACTCCCCCGGTGAGAGCCCCGTCTCCGATGACGGCCACGGTGTAGCGGTCGTCCTCGGCCAGCTGGTGGGCGGCCAGCGCCGCCCCCAAGCCATAGGAGAGGGAAGTGGAGGCGTGGCTGTTCTCGATGAAGTCGTGCTCGCTCTCCTCCCGACTCGGATACCCGGAGAGGCCGCCGAAGCTGCGCAGCGAGTCGAAGCGGTCCTGGCGGCCGGTCACCAGCTTGTGCACGTAGGCCTGGTGCCCCACGTCCCAGAAGATGCGGTCGCGGGGGCTGTCGAAGCAGCGATGGAGGGCGAGGGTCAGCTCCACCACCCCCAGATTGGGGGAGAGGTGACCACCGGTGCGGGAGATGCGATCGATCAGGAAGAGGCGGATCTCTTCGGCCAGGGTCGCCAGCTGCTGCCGGTCGAGCCGCCGCAGGTCGGAAGGCTGCGAGATCTCCGAGAGGAGGGATCCTGCTGGTCTGCTCGTGCTCTCGGCGGTCACACCGAACCTCTCTCGCTGGCACGCCCCGGAAGGGGGTAACCGGGGGACGCCGACAGGTTAGTGAACCTGAGCGAATTCCCAACTGTGAGAGGATGGGATGTGCCACTTCCCCGCTGGATCGCTCGCCTCAACCGCCGCTTCACCAATCGGGCGATGCTGCTCCTGGTGCGGCGTCCCCCCTTCGCGGCGCTGACCCACCGCGGGCGCGTCTCCGGTCGCAGCTATCGCATCCCGCTCAACGCCTTCCCCTGCCGGTCGGGATTCGTGTTCGCCCTCACCTACGGGCCGGCGGCCGACTGGGTCCGCAACGTGCTGGCGGTGGGGAGCGCCCAGCTCGAGTACGGGGGGGAGACCGTCGAGCTGGTCGACCCGGAGCTGGTCGGATCCGAGGCGGTCCGCCCCTGTCTACCGGCGATGGTGACGCCCTTGCTGCGACTGCTGGGCGTCGACCAGTTCTTGCTGATGGACCGCCGGGCTGATCAGGCGGCCAGATAACCGGCCAGGGCCCTGGCCAGCCGGGCGTAGGAAGGTCTCCAGCAGAGCACGTCGGCCACCCTCCCCCGCCGCCGAAGGGTGGATTCGGCTCCCAACCCGATCGCCCCCACCACGATGTCGTCCAGGGTGCGGGAGAGAAACCAACCCTCCACCGCCGGAGCGGAGGTGAACACGGCGGCGTCGACCGGATCCAGCCCGGGCGCCTTCGGTACGAACCGATAGACGGGCACCGCCACCAGCTGGGCGGCGGCATCGGACAAGGCCACCGCGCAGCGAGGGTCGCCCCCGGCGGCGTGCGGGTAGGCCACCTTCATGCCCGCCACCCGGGGCACCAGCCGCTGGCTCAGGTCGATCGATCCTCCCCGGCCGACGAAATCGACCCGGCCACCGTACCGGGCCACCCTGACGGCCGTGGCCGGACCCACCGCCGCCACCGGGGTGGGTGGCATGTCTCCGTGGGGCCAGAGGACATCGAGCGGCCGCGACGAGGTGAGGACGATCAGGTCGGCCTCCTCGGCCGCGGCCCGAGCCCGAGCGAGGTCGACATCCGAGCCGCGCCGAACCTCCATGCTGGGAAGTGGGACCGGTTCGACACCCACCGCCACCAGCTCGGCGGCCAAAGCGATGGAACGGTCGGTGGTGGTCGTCACGGCGACTCGAGCCACGGCATCCCTCCGAGGAAGACCCTACGCCAACTCCCGGCGCCGTGGTGCCGATCAGGGGGTCGGGATGATCAGTCGGAAGACCGAACCCCTCCCGAGCTCGCTCTCCACCTCCACCCGTCCGCCGTGGCGCTCGGCGACGTGGCGAACGATGGCGAGACCGAGGCCGGTCCCGCCGGTGTCGCGCCCGCGGCCGCTGTCGACCCGGTAGAAGCGCTCGAAGATGCGGGGCAGCTCCCGCGAGGGGATCCCGGCCCCGGTGTCGGCCACCTCCAGTGTCGCCTGCCGGTCCCCAACGGTGAGGCCGAGCGACACCACCCCTCCCGGGGTGGTGTAGCGAATGGCGTTGTCGAGGAGGTTGCGGGCGGCCAGGGCCAGGTCGGCGGGGTCGCCCTCCACGGCGGCCGGGCTCACCGACACCTCCAGCCGGATTCCCGCCTCCGCCGCCAGCGGCCGGGCCCGTTGCGCCTCCTCGGCGACGATCCGGCTGAGGTCGATTCGCTCCCGGTGCCCCTCCTCCGCCTCCAGCCTGGAGAGGTCGAGCAGGTCGGAAACGATCCGGGCGAGCCGTTCGGCCGCCGCTTCGGCAGAGCCGGCAAAGGTGCGAGCGGCGGCCGGGTCGTCGTCCAGCACCCTCCGGATGGTTTCGAGGGCGGCCCGGATGGCGGCCACCGGGGTCTTGAGCTCGTGGGAGGCGTGGGCCACGAAATCCCTCCGCATCGACTCCACCCGGCGGGCCTCGGTCACGTCGTCGACCACCAGCAGCGCCGTGTCCTCCCCGGCCAGCGGTCCGGCGGTCGCCACCAGCCGGCGGGGAGGCACGCCGTGCTCGACCTCACGGGTGAGAGAACCGCTCGAACGGCGGGCTTCCCGCACCAGGGACGGCAGCGCCGGCGGGGCGATGGCCCCGAGGCGTTCGGGCACAGCATCCAGCATGCGATGAGCGGCCGGGTTGGCATACGCCACCCGATCATCCCCGTCCACCAGCACGATCCCCAGCGCCAGCTCGGCCAGGATCAGGTCCCGCACTCGCCGCTCGCTCTCCTCCGCCACGATCCGGCGACCCAGCTCGGAGGCCACCTGGTTGATCGCCCGCCCGAGCTGATCGAGCTCGGTGGTGGTCATGGCCGGCACCCGCGCCTCCAGGTCGCCGCCGGCGATCTCCGCCGCCGCCCGGGTGGCCTCGGTCACCGGCCGGGCGATGCGGCGCGCCACCAGCGACACCGCCACCACCCCCAGCACTGCCGCCGCCAGCGCCGCCGGGGCCACCACCCGCCGGATCCCCGCCAGCTGCTCGGCGACCAGCGAGGTGGGAACCGCCAGCCGGACGACTCGCCCCTCCTCGGCCGGAATGGCTACGTACCGGAAGGGCTCCCGCAGCGTCTGGCTGGTGCGGGAGTCGGTCCCCACCGATCCGGACAGGGCCGCCACCACTTCGGGGCGCTCGGCATGGTTCTCCATCGTCGTCGGGTCCCGTTCCGAGTCGGCCAGCACCACCCCGTCGGGGCCGATCACGGTGATGCGGGTCTCGAGCCGCTCGCCCAGGGCGATCGCGCGGTCTTGGAGCTCATCGGCGGGCACGGCCGCCAGGGCGGCCGCCACCGCCCGACTCTCGGCGGTCAGGCTGCGGGTGAGCTCCTCCAGCAACAGGCTGCGGAGGGCGAACTCGAGGACGGCGCCCAGCAGGACGAGCAGGATGACGACGGTGAAGGCGTACCAGCGCAGCAAGCGACGAGCCAGTGGGCTCCGCCTGCTCATGGGGGGTCGTCGGCGAACTTGTACCCGAGGCCCCGCACGGTGAGGATCTGCCGGGGCCGGTGGGCGTCCTCTTCGATCTTGCCCCGGATGCGCTTGATGTGAACGTCGAGCGTCTTGGTGTCGCCCACGAAGTCGAACCCCCAGACCTCGTCGAGCAGGGTCTCGCGGGTGGCCAGCCGCCCCTGTCGGCGGAGCAGTGCGGCCAGCAGCTCGAACTCCTTGGGGGCGAATCCCACCAGCTCCCCCGCCACTCTCACCTCGTGCCGGTCGAGATCCATCTCCACCCGGCCCCCTCGCAACACCCTGGTCTCCTCGGTGCGGGCCATGTCGGCCCTTCGCAGCTGTGCCCGGACCCGGGCGATCAGCTCGCGCAGCGAAAAGGGTTTGGTCAGGTAGTCGTCGGCTCCCAGCTCGAGTCCCACCACCCGGTCGGCCTCGTCGCCGCGGGCCGTGAGCATCAGGATGGGAACGGTCGACCGGGCGCGCAGCTCTCGGCAGACGTCGAGTCCCGACAGCGTCGGCAGCATCACGTCCAAGACCACCAGATCGGGTTGCAGCGAGGTGAAGCGGGCGAGGGCGTCGCCGCCGTTGCCCACCACCTCCACCCGGTAGCCCTCCAGCTCCAGGTTGTAGCGGATCGTGTCGGCGAGGATCTCCTCGTCCTCGACGATCAGGATGCTCTCAGCCGCCATGGTCGGTGGCGACCGCGGTGTCGGTGAATTCGTGGAACTCGCCGGTGAGCAGGAACGCCACCTGTTCCCCGATGTCGACCGATTGGTCGCCCACCCGTTCCAGCGCCCGGGAGACCATCATCATGCGGGTGGCCCACTCCAGCAGCCGGGGGTCGCCCCCGCAGGCCACCACCTCTCGGTACATGTTGCGATTGAGGTGGTCGACCGGTTCATCCATCTCCGGCAGCCGCAACGCTGCCGCCAGGTCGCGCTGAACGAAGGCGGTCAGGGCCGTGCGGATCATCGGACGCACCACGTCGCCCATCTCCTGAATCTCCCGGATGATCACGTCGTTGGTGGGCAGGCCGACGGTCGCCTTGGTGATCTTGGCGATGTTGACCGCCTGGTCTCCCATCCGTTCGAGGGTGACGTTGATGTGGAGGAGAGCAGACATCAGCCGGAGATCGACCGCCACCGGGGTCTGCAACGCCATAACCTCCAGCCAGCGCTGATGCACCCACAGGTAGATCTCGTCGACCGGATCGTCGGCGTCGATCACCCGGTCGGCCAGGTCGGCGTCGCCGTTGACCAGCGCCTCCACCGCCATGCCCACCATCACCTCGGCCCGCTCCCCCATCTCCAGCAGCCGC
>JBFGJL010000049.1:0-7891 GCA_041577235.1 Acidimicrobiia bacterium
GCAGGTCGGTCACCAGCGGCAAGTAGGTGCGGACGATCGCTTCGACATCGTGCACGACCGCGTACCGTTCCAGCACCTCGGAGCGCGGAAGGGCGTCGGCTCGTTGCCGGAGCACCTCCGGGTCCACCGCTTCCAGACGTCCCGGCGCCCGCAGGCCCCGCCACGAGTAGAGGGCTCGCCAGGCCTCGTCCTGGTCGGCGGCGTACACGGCCCAGCGGGTGGTCAGCAGCCGGGGATCGGCCCGGCCGGCGGCTTCGGCGGCCGCCCGGGCCGGTGCGATCACCTTCTCGTGGGTGACGGTGGGATCCTTGACCGAGGTGATGATTCCGTCCGCCCGCCGGGCGGCCAGAGCGGCCGACTTGGGACCGCCGGCGGCCAGCCAGATGGGCACCGCTCCCACCGGCGGGCTGTAGAGCTTGGCCCGGTCGGTGGTGTAGTACTCGCCGGCGTAGGTGAGCTTCTCCCCATCGAGCAGCCGGCGCATGATCTCCAGTGCCTCCTCCATGCGGGCCGCCCGCTCGGCGTAGGCGGGAAAGGGATACCCGAGCGGTCCTTCGTTGATGTTCTCGCCCGTACCCACCCCGAGATGGAACCGTCCGCCCGAGAGCCGGTCGAGGGTGGCGGCAGCCTGAGCGACCAAGGCGGGATGGAACCGGAACAAGGGGGTGGTGACCCCCGTGGCGAACTCGATCCGTTCGGTGGTGGCGGCCATCGCCCCGATGGTGGACCAGGCGAACCCGGAGGCGGAGGCGTCGTCGACCCACGGGTGGAAGTGCTCGGACACGACCACCATGTCGAACCCCGCCTCCTCGGCCAGGCGGGCGTGGCGGACGAGTTGCTCGGGTTGCCACTGCTCGTGGCCGCAGAAGTAGGCGAAACGGGTCATGGAAGCTCCGGGCGTCGACTGCGGCCCGATATTGGCACACCCCCGGAATCACCGGGCGGGGGGCGGCCGCCTGCCAGGCTGGGAGGGTGCTGCCGCCCGATCTGGATCCGGTCGATCCCCCGCCGCCGCGTGCTCTCGCCACGGTGGGGGTGCTGGTGGGCGTGGGGACGGGAGCGGGGACGGGAGCGGTGGCCATGGCGCTGGTGGGGGTGACCGGCGTGCGGCACGGGTGGGTGGTCGGATCGGTGGTGCTGGGGACCGCCGCCGTCGGTCTGACCGCGACCATCCAGGCGGCGGTGCGGTGGCGGAGGGCGGCGGTGGTGGTGGCGCTGGCCTTGGGGGTTGCCGCCGGGGTCTGGTCTCATGGACTGGCCCCACCGATGCCGGGTCGGATCGGCGCCCTGCTCGACCGGGTCGACCTCCCGCAGGGGATGACGCTCGACCAGGAGCAGGCGTTCGGGATCGCCCTCTGTTTCGATTCCTGTCCAGGGTTGGTGCGCCGCTACCGGAGGGAACGGGCGGTCCGCCTCGACGAGGTGCGGCGAGCCTTCCTGGCGGCCGGGTTCGCACGGTCGGGGACGGCTCCGGGCGAGCGGCTGCGCCATCCGGACGAGCCCCGGATCGAGGTCACCATCTCGGAAGAGGGGGACACGGTGACGGTCCTCGGACTCGCCGAGCGGTAGCCGTCCGGCCGGTTGTCCCCCGCGGCACCTAGGGTGACGGCATGAGCGGCCCTCCCGCCACCAGTCTCGAAGCGCTGAAGAACAGCGGCTGGACCGACCGGACCGTCAAGGAGGAGCTGCGTCAGAACCTGATCCAACGGCTCCGCGGCGGCGACCGCCTCTTCCCCGGCATCGTCGGGTACGACGACACGGTGATCCCGGCGCTGGAACGGGCGATCCTGGCCGGACACGACCTCATCCTGCTGGGGGAGCGAGGCCAGGCCAAGACCCGCTTGATCCGCCGGCTGATCGACCTGCTCGACGAGGAGACCCCGGTGGTGGCCGGCTGCGAGGTGAACGATTCGCCGTTCCGGCCCATTTGCGCCGCCTGCCGGCGGCGAGTGGCGGAAGAGGGCGACGACCTTCCCATCCGGTGGCTCGGCCGCGACCGGCGGTACGGCGAGAAGCTGGCCACCCCCGACACCTCGGTGGCGGACCTGATCGGAGACGTCGACCCGATCAAGGTGGCGGAAGGTCGCTACCTGGCCGACGAGTTGACCATGCACTACGGGCTGGTGCCGCGCAGCCATCGCGGCATCTTCAGCGTCAACGAGCTCCCCGATCTCCCCGCCCGGATCCAAGTGGCTCTGCTCAACGTGCTGGAGGAACGAGACATCCAGGTGCGGGGCTACACGGTGCGACTGCCCCTGGACCTGCTGCTCATCGCCAGCGCCAACCCGGAGGACTACACCAACCGGGGCCGGATCATCACCCCCCTCAAGGATCGGTTCGGCTCCGAGATCCGGACCCACTACCCCCGCCAGCGTGAGGACGAGATCACCATCATGGGCCAGGAGGCCCGCCTGGCCGACGTCGGGGTGGCCGTCACCGTTCCCGACTTCATGGAAGACGTTCTGGCCGAGTTCACCACCCAGGTCCGGGCCTCCAGCCACGTCAACCAGCGATCCGGCGTGAGCGTGCGCCTCTCGATTGCCAACCTGGAGATGGTGGTGGCGTCGGCGGTGCGGCGGGCGCTGCGCCTGGGTGAGAGCGAAGCGGTGGCCCGGGTATCGGATCTGGCCGGGCTGGTGCAGTCGTCACTGGGGCGGGTCGAGTTCGAGGTGTTCGAGGAAGGTCGGGAGGAAGAGATCCTGCGCAGGCTGATGGGAGCGGCCCTCCAGAACGTCTTCCGCGAGCGGCTCACCGGCTTCGACTTCGGACCGCTGCTCGACCGCTTCGAGCACGGCGCGGTGGTCGACACCGGCGATCTCGTTCCGGCCCGGGCCATCCTCGACCAGCTCGGCGAGGTTCCCGAACTCACCGCGCTGCTCCACCGGCTGGGCGTTCGGGCCGAGTCTCAGGTGCAGGCGGCGGCCGGCCTCGAGTTCGCCCTCGAGGGGCTTCACCTGTCCCGGCGGCTCAACAAGAGCTCCGTCGACGGCCGGGCTCGCTACGAGACGACCTGACTCGTGTCCGGTGCCAGGTATTCGCGTTGGGACGGGACCCAGGACCCGTTCGGGCCGGAGCTGCCGGTCGACGAGCTGATCGGGCGGCTCAGCGAGGACTTGCTGGACGGATGGACCGCCGAAGCGGCCCTCCGCAGGATGATCCGGTCGGGCCTCCCCGGCCGGTTCTCCGGCCTGGCCGACCTGCAGCAGCGGCTTCGGCGACGGTTGGAGCAGGAGCGACGGCGGGTGGGGCCGGGTGACCCGCTGGGACGTTTTCGCCAGCGGCTGGAGGAGATCAAGCGGCTGGAGCGGGAAGCGCTGGCCGGCCGAACCGATCCGGAGGCACGTTTCCAGGAGATGGTGCTGGACGCCCTCCCCGACGGTCCCACCGCCCAGATCGCCGAACTGCGGACCTACTCCTTCGCATCGCCCGAGGCGGACCGGGCTTTCGCCGATCTGCTCGACGAGATCCGCAGGGAGTTGCTGGAGAGTCGCTTCCGGCGGATCTCAGAAGCCCTCCAGAACCCGTCCCCGGACGATCTGACCCGACTGAAGGACATGATGGCCGACCTCAACACGCTGCTCGACCGGCGCCGGTCCGGCGACGAGCCCACCCAGGAGGAGTTCGCCGATTTCATGCGCCGGCACGGCGAGTTCTTCCCCGAGAACCCGCAGACCCTCGACGAGCTGTTGGAGGCGCTGGCCAGGCGAGCCGCCGCCTTCAGCCGGTTCTTGGCCTCGCTCGACCCCGAACAGCGGTCCCAGTTGCTGGGCCTGGCCGATGATCTGCTGGGGGATCTCGACTTGTCCTTCGAGCTCTCCCGGTTGGGCGAGTCACTCCGAGAGCTGGCCCCCGGCCTCGCCTGGGGGGAGGGGGTCGACCTGCAAGGGGAGGAGGGTCTCGGCCTGGGCGAGGCGATGGATTCTCTCGAGCGGCTGGCCGACTTGGAGCAGCTGGAGCGGGCCCTGGGCCAGGACTACCCGGGTGCCTCGCTGGAGGACATCGACGAGGAGTCGATCCGGTCCACCCTGGGGGAGGGGGCCGGCCGCGATCTGGCTCGGCTGCGCCGCATCGAGCAGGCTCTGCAACGGGCAGGAGTGCTGACCCGGTCGGGCGGGAGGTTGGAGCTGACGCCGCGCGGGGTGCGCAAACTGGGGGAGCGGGCCCTGGCCAGGGTGTTCGAGCGCCTCACCGTCGACCAGCCCGGTTCTCACCAGCTGCCGGTCGCCGGGGGAGAGGGAGAACCGGTGGGAAGCAGCCGCCCGTGGCGGTTCGGTGATCCGCTGCGGCTCGACCTGCGGCGAACGATCTCGAACGCGGTGGTGCGGTCCGGTCCCAGCCGGCATGGGGTGCAACTCCATCCTGACGACTTCGAGGTGGAGGAGGCCGAGCTGCGCACCGAGGTGGCCACAGTCCTGTTGCTCGACATGAGCCGCTCTATGCCGCTGCGCGGGCACTGGGTGCCGGCCAAGCGGATGGCGTTGGCGCTCCACACCCTCATCGCCAGCCGCTACCCGGAGGATCATTTCTCGATCGTCGGGTTCTCGGACTACGCCCGGGTGATGGATCCTGCCGAACTGGCCCAGTTGGAGTGGGAGCCGGTCTACGGAACCAACATGGAACACGCCTTCCACCTGGCGGGCCGGCTCCTGGCCCGGCATCGCGACGCCACCAAACAAGTGCTGTTGGTGACCGATGGCGAACCCACCGCCCATCTGGAGGGGAGTGGGGTGTTCTTCCAGTGGCCGCCCATCCGGGAGACGCTGGAGCGCACCTTGCAGGAGGCCATGCGGCTGGCCCGGTCGGGGGCGACGATGAACGTCTTCATGCTGGAGATGTCGCCGGGCCTGGTCGGGTTCGTCAACCGGCTGGCCCGGCTCGTGTCCGGGCGGGTGTTCGCAGTTGACGGCGCCGAGCTCGGCCAGATGATCGTGCGCGACTACGTCAGCCGGCGCTGAGTCACCACATCGGCCACGGCAGAGCCGGGCGGTCGTCGGGCGGGGGAGGATGAACCGGCTCGGCCAGCAGCGTCTCCACCCGCCGGCGGAGGGTGAGCGCCTCCTCCTTGCTGAGCAACCGGGCGACTCGACTCGTCAGGCTCTGTTCGAGGGAAGCGAGGAGGCGCTCCAGCCCGGTGATGGCCAGGCTGGGGAGCCGACGCCCGGCGAATCCCCACAGCACCGTCCGCAGCTTCGGTTCGGGGTGGAAGGTCAGACCGTGGTCGATCGCCCACAGCCGGCCGGTACCCGCTTCACGGAGCAGATGTCCGAGCTTGCGATCGGCGTTGTTGGTGACCACATCGAGCACGGCCACCGGCCAGAGCTCGTCGGACGGCCCCTCCAGCAACGGGCGGGGATCGAAGTGGAGGTCCTCATCGACCCACCGCTGAGCCGACCCTCGTCCGATCGGTCCGTCGGCCAGCACCGTCTCGGGAACGATGGTCATCCCCATGGCGGCCGCCACCTCGAACGTCAGCGCCTCCCGGGCGGACAGGGTCCGGTAGGGGAAGTCCCACAGCGGCTGCTCTCCCCGCTCGGGCTTGTACACGACCAGCTCGCCCCGGTCGTCGCGAGCCAGCAGAGTGGCGTTGGAGGCGTAGGGCAGCGGGCCCAGGATCTCGACGATGGTCACCCGGTCCGCATCGGACCTCACCGGGACCGGTGGCCGTTGACCGCCGGGCAATCGTGGCCCTCCGGATCCTCCGGCAGGCGGCAGCGGGGGCAGGTCGGGCGACCGGCCGCCACCACCTCCAGGGCGGTGACCGCCATCGCCTGGAGCTGCTCGGGGGCGATCACGAACTGCACACCTTCCTCGGGCGCATCCACCGACAGCAGCGATACGGTGATCAGGTCCCCGGTCCCGAACTGCAGACTCATGTCGCCCACCCGGAAGCGAACGTCGCCGGCGGGAGCCTCGACGGCCAGGTCCTGCTCCAGGATCAGCCCCACAGCCTCGGGGTCGGGAACCACCTGTTGTGCGGCCAGCACCTCCAGGCTGCGTGCGGCCAGCGCCGCCACCTGCCCCTTCTCGAGTGAGAAGGAGTGGCGGATGCCGCCCGCTTCGAGCTGGAGATAGAAATGTCGCCGGCCCGGCTGGCCGACCGCTCCGGCGACGAATCGCTCGGCCGGACCCAGGTCTAGGATCGCCACGCCCATCCTCCTGCGTCGATCGCTCCCACCACCGGTGCCCCCGACCGGGGCAGATCGAGCAGCGAAACCGAGGCGGGGGCGACGGCGATGCGCTGGAAGAGATCGAGGGGTTGGCCCAGGAAGTGGGACAGCACCGCCTTGATCGGATCGGCGTGGGTCACGATCGCCACCATCGCCCCGCGGTGGGCGGCGGCGATGTCCTCGCAGGCACCGACCATCCGTTGCTGCATGCCGCGCAGCGTCTCTCCGTCGGGAAAGGCCACCCGGGAGGGGGTCTCGACCACCGCCTTCCAGGCCGCCAGCCGGCGTAACGAACCGAGGGTTCGCCCCGCCCACCGCCCGTAGTCGACCTCGACCAGTCCGTCGTGGGGCACCGGTTCCAGCCCGTGGGGTCGGGCGACGATGGCGGCCGTCTCCATGGTTCGCTCCAGCGGCGAGGTGTAGACCGCCCGCACCGGCAGGTCGCCGAGGAGGCGCGCAACGGCTTCGGCCTGTTCGCGGCCCCGCTGGTCGAGCCCGACCCCTGGGAGCCGACCGGTCAGCCGCCGCCCGGTTTGTGACGTGAGGGCATGGCGAATCAGGAGGAGGCGGGCCACCGCCGCAGCCTAGCCCGGGCCGGGGGAAGGGCCGGAGCCTACCTCACGGCGATGGTGGCAGCGGGGCGATGCACTCCGGCAGATTGTTGCGAACGCTGTTCACCAGGCTGGAGACGGGGTGCCGGCGCCACCCGGCCTCCGGTACCGGCTCGATCAGCGCCAAGACCTGCTCGGGATCGTCCAGCTCTCGGTCCAACCACGGGTCCCAGGCAGACGGGAGAAGTGGTATCGGCATCCGGTCGTGGATGCCTTCCACCACCCGGTTGGGCCGGCCGGTGATGATCGCGCAGGTGGTGAGCCGCTCCCCGGTCTCCGGGTCCGTCCACCGCGACCACAGGCCGGCGAAGGCCATCGGAGCTCCCTCGGCCAGGTAGATGAAGTAGGGCAACTTGCCCCGCCGGCCCTGTTCCCACTCATAGAACCCGTCGGCCGGGATCAGACACCGGCGACCTGACAGTGCGTCCCGGAAGGTGGGCTTCTCGGTCAGGGTCTCGAGCCTGGCATTGATCTGTGGACGTCGCCGGTCAGGCGCCCAGAAGGGCAGGAGCCCCCAGCGGAACGCCCCCAGCTGGCGCCGCCCGCCGTGCTCGGCGACCCCGTAGACGGGGTCGGTGGGGGCGACGTTGTAGCTGGGTGGAAGCGGATCGGCCAGCACCTCGTCGACCCGGAAGTACTCGGCGTACCGGTCGAGGTCCTGAGCCAGGACGTAGCGACCGCACATGGGCGACACCCTACCGCCGGCTCACGGCGGGAAGGCAGGCAGCGGCCGGGGCGTTACAGGGAAGGACCTCTACCGTTGGGATCCAACCCGATGCTTCGCTCACGTTCCGCCTTCGGCGCCTTGTTGTTGGGGCTCGCCCTGGTTGCGGCGGCGTGTGGCGGGGCCGCCGTCTCCGACCCGGATCTGCCCGCCCCCACCTCTCCCAGCGAGGAGACGACCGTGCCCACCACCGAACCGCAGCCCGACCCGAGCGGAGGTGACGCCCGCTCCGCCCTCGACGACATGTTCGACCCCACCTTCCCGGAACCTCTGATCGATCCCACCCAGGTGTTGTCGGGCGGGCCTCCCCCGGACGGGATCCCTCCCGTGGACGACCCCCAGTTCGTGACCGTGGAGGAAGCAGACGCCTATCTCACCGACCAGGAGCC
>JBFGJL010000050.1:0-7876 GCA_041577235.1 Acidimicrobiia bacterium
CAGGCCGGGGAGACGGGCCGCCCGCTGCAGATAGTGCCCCAGCACCGCCGCTCCCACCCCCACCAGGATGAAGATGGCCAGGCCAGCGGTGACGGCGGCCGCCTCCGGTGTCATCCCGAAGCCGGCGGCCAGGTCGTCCCCGATGCTCGCCCCCAGCCGGAACGCCACGAGCAGGCCTACCACCAGCCCGGCCAGGTCGACCAATTCTCGAACCAGCCCGCGCAGCCACCCCCGTACCGCCAGACCGGCGAACGTGAGGCCCAGCAAGAAGTCAATCATCGTCCGGTCCACCCCGACATCGTTCATCACCGTAAACCGGCGCCCACCGCTTCTCCCGCCTCTTCGGGTCCCGGCCCCCATCGCGACCGAGGTTTCCCCGCCGGGCCGGGCCGTTTTGGTCTAACGTGGCGCCAGGGCGGCGGTTGACGACCGGAGGAGGGTATGACAGCAGGGCGGTTCCCAACTCCCACGCTCGGACGCAGTGTCGGGGTCGCTCTGCTCGTGCTGATGACCCTGCTGGGCCTGGCGGCGCCGGCCCTGGCCCAGGAGGGGGAGGCGGTCACCACCACCCTCACCTACCGTGACCCCGAGACCAACGACCGGGTGCCGGTATCCAACGTGACCATCAGCGTCAGCACCGAGGACGGGGAGGTGCTGGGGGAGGGCGTCACCGACGAGGACGGCAGCATTCTCGTCCCGGTGGAGGGCGCGGGCCGCTACGTCCTCACCCTGGACCCGGACACGCTACCGGAAGGGGTTTCGCTCACCGACCCCGACCGCACCACCGCCACCGTCGAAGCGGAAGTGGGCCAGACGGTGCGAGCCATCTTCGGCCTCACCTTCGGGGAGGGCGGCCCGGCCCGGGAGGGCATCACCCTCCGGCAGGTGCTGCAGCTGACGGTGGAAGGCCTCAAGCTCGGGCTGTTCCTGGGGATGGCGGCCATCGGGCTGTCCCTCATCTTCGGCACCACCGGCCTGGTCAACTTCGCCCACGGGGAGATGGTCACCTGGGGGATGCTGACCGCCTACTTCTTCAACTTTTTCGGCCTGGCCGGCGCCTTCGGTTTCCTGGCCGGCCTTCCCCCTCCGCTGGGCGGGGGGGTCAACCTGATCATCGCCGCCCTCTTCGCGGTCGTGATCGGAGCCGGAACCGGCTGGCTGGTCGACGCCTGGATCTTCGCCCCGCTGCGGCGGCGGGGGACCAGCCTCATCTCGCAGCTGGTGATCACGATCGGCCTCTCCATCCTGCTGCGCTACATCTTCTTGTACATCTTCGGCGGCAACAACCGGTTCTTCCGGGACTACACGGCCCAGACCGCGATGAAGATCGGTCTGGTGGAGATCACCCCCAAGGATCTGATCACTGCCATCATCTCGATCCTGGTGCTGGTGGCGGTAGGGGTCCTCCTGCAGGGAACCAAGCTGGGCAAGGCGATGCGGGCCGTGGCCGACAACCGCGACTTGGCCGAGTCGTCCGGCATCGACGTCCAGCGGGTGATCCGCCTCGTGTGGACCTTCGGCGGGGCCCTGGCCGGGCTGGGCGGGGTGTTCATCGGGCTGTCGGAGCAGGTGAGCTGGCTGATCGGGTTCCGCATCCTGCTGCTGATCTTCGCCGGGGTGGTGTTGGGTGGCCTCGGCACCGCCTACGGTGCTCTGGTGGGCTCGCTGCTGGTGGGGATCGGGATCCAGGTCTCCACCCTGTTCATCCCCATCGAGCTGAAGAACGTGGGGGCCCTGGCGGTGCTGGCGCTGGTGCTGGTGATCAGACCGCAGGGTATCCTCGGGAGAGCCGAGAGAGTCGGGTGAGACGCGCATGCCGGTGATCGCCGCCATCGACTGGGGTCTGGTCCTGGACCAGACCATCCAGGCCGGGCTCGGGGTGGACGCGGTCGTGTTCGCCCTGGCCGCAATCGGCCTCAACGTCCACTTCGGCTACAGCGGCCTGCTCAACTTCGGGCAGGTGGGGTTCATGGCAATGGGCGCCTACGGGGTGGGACTCGGCATCACCCTGTGGAACCTCAACCCCTACCTGTCGCTGCTGGTGGGAGTGGGCTTCGCCATCGTCCTCGCCCTGTTGCTGGGTGTGCCGACGCTGCGGCTGCGGGCCGACTACCTGGCCATCGTCACCATCGCCGCCGCCGAGATCATCCGCATCATCGCCCGCTCCACCGCCATGCGGCCCATCACCCGCGGGGCGGAAGGACTCAACGAGTTCGCCGGCGATTTCTACGCCCTCAACCCGTTCAACCCCTCGATCAGCTACGGGATCGGGCCTCTCCAATATCGCGGCAACTTCTTCTTCATCATCCTGGTGGGCTGGATCATCACGTTGCTGACGGTGTTGTTCGTGTGGCAGCTGATGCGCAGCCCCTGGGGGCGGGTGGTGAAGGCCATCCGCGAAGACGAAGACGCCGCCCGGGCGCTCGGCAAGAATGCATACTGGTACAAGATGCAGGCGCTCATCATCGGCGGCGTCATCGGCGGGGTGGCGGGCATGGTCCAGGTGATCGCCAAGGCCACCGTCCAGCCCGACACCTTCGTCCCCCCCATCACCTTCTTCATCTGGACCGTGCTCATCCTGGGCGGGGTCGGCAAGACCTTCTCGCCCGTGGTGGGCTCGATCATCTTCTGGGGACTGCTCGCCTTCACGGAGAATATGATCCGCCAGCTGGTGTTCGAGGGCTTCATCCCGTCCACCATCATGGACGCCAACCAGGTGGGCCAGGTCCGGTTCATGCTGGTCGGTATCGGGCTCGCCATGCTGATGATCTTCCGACCACAAGGGATCTTCGGATCGCGAGAGGAGATGGCGCTCGATGACCGCTGACGCAACCACCGCCCCCACGTCGCTGGACGACGTCGCCCACGACCCCGGGGTGGCCAAGCCGGACCCGATCCTCGTGGTCGACGACATGCGGAAGCGGTTCGGGGGGGTGGTGGCGGTCGACGTCGACCGGGTCGAGATCCAGCGGGGCGCCATCACCGCCCTCATCGGACCCAACGGGGCCGGCAAGACCACCTTTTTCAACCTGCTGACCGGGTTCGACCGGCCCGACGCCGGCCACAGCAGGCTCGACGGCCATTCCATCGACCGGAAGAGCCCCCACACCCTCGCCCGGCTGGGAATGGTTCGCACCTTCCAGCTCACCAAAGCCCTCTCCAAGCTGACCGTGATCGAGAACATGAAGCTGGGGGCGGTGGGACAGCGTGGCGAGCACTTCTGGCAATCGCTCGCCTCCCCCCTCTGGCGGGGCCAGGAGAGAGCGATCGAAGAGCGGGCCGATGCCTTGCTGGCCCGCTTCAAGCTGGACCACATGCGGGAGGAGTTCGCCGGCACCCTCTCCGGCGGTCAGCGCAAGCTGCTGGAGATGGCGCGTGCCTTGATGACCGAGCCCCGGCTGGTGATGCTCGATGAGCCCATGGCCGGGGTCAACCCGGCTCTCACCCAATCGCTCCTGGAGCACGTGAAGAACTTGCGCGACGAGGGGATCACGGTGGTGTTCGTCGAGCACGACATGGACGTGGTGCGGGACATCTCCCAGTGGGTGGTGGTGATGGCCGAGGGGCGGATCATCGCCGAGGGGCCCCACGAGTCGATCGGTGCCAACCGGGCGGTGATCGACGCCTACCTCGGGGCCCATCACGACGCCCCACTCGACCTGGCCGAAGAGGAGGAGTGGTTGGAGGAGGAAGCATGACCATCGACGCCACCGGCGGTTCGAGCTCGGAAGACCAGGGCGGGAGCCCCAACGGTGAGGTGGTCATCAACATCGAGCGGCTCGTGGCCGGCTACGTCCCCGGCGTCGACATCCTCGACGGGGTCGATTTCCAGCTAAGAGACGGGGAGCTGATCGGCATCATCGGACCCAACGGGGCCGGCAAGTCGACCATGCTCAAGGCCCTGTTCGGCCTGATCCAGGTCCGCTCGGGAGTCGTGGAGTTCCGAGGTGAGGACATCACCGGCATGAAGGCCCACCAACTGGTCTCGCGGGGCATCGGCTACGTCCCCCAGGTGGAGAACATCTTCCCCAGCCTCACCGTGGGCGAGAACCTGGAGATGGGGGTCTTCCTCCAACCCCAGCGCTTCGAGGAGCGGATCGAGTTCATCGGCGGGCTCTTCCCCCGGCTCACCGAACGAATCCGCCAACGGGCGGGGTCGTTGTCGGGCGGGGAGCGGCAGATGCTGGCCATGGGTCGCGCCCTGATGATGGATCCCGCCGTGCTGCTGCTCGACGAGCCCTCGGCCGGGCTCTCCCCCGCCCTCCAGGACGAGGTGTTCATCCGGGCCCGCCAGATCAACCGGGCCGGAGTGTCGATCATCATGGTCGAGCAAAACGCCCGCCGCTGCCTCCAAATCTGCGACCGGGGCTACGTTTTGGACCAGGGCCGCAACGCCTACACCAACACCGGCCGGGCGCTGCTGGAGGACCCGAAGGTGATCGAGCTCTACCTGGGGACGCTGGCCAAGGTGGAGTGATCCCAGCCACCCGCCAGCCACCCACGCGAGAGGGCCGGCCCGCAGGCCGGCCCTCTCTGATGGTCGACGAACGCCCGCCTAGGAGGCGAAGACGTACTCGTCGAGATCGGTGTTGGGGGTTCCCCCTCCGTCGTAGGTGGCGATGCGGAAGCTGGCCGCTGCCGGCTCACCGGCGTCGACGAACTCGTACGGCCCGCCGAGGCCGTCGTAGTCGATGTCGGTGCCCGCATCGATCAGGGCGACGCAGTCGGCGAAGGTGGTGCACTTCTCGCCTTCCTTGGTGACGCCGTTGATCTCGGCGGCGATCAGCACCGGGTCGTCGGAGCCGGCCACCGCGGCCGCCAGGGCCACGATGATGATCGCGTCGTAGGTCTCGGCGCCGTAGGCGTAGACCCCACCGACTCCACCCTCGACTGCCCCGTCCATTCGGGTCAGGAAGTCGCCGATGGTGCCCAGGTCGACGCTGGGCTCGGTGCCGCGCATCCCGGTGAGGATGCTCGGATCCGACAGCTCCGCACCGATACCGCCGATGTTGCCGTCCACCCCGTACACCTTGGTGTCGCTGGTGGGGCCGATCCCCCGCTCGTGCATCGTGGTGAGGATGTTGGCGCTCTCGGCGAAGCCGATCACCACCACCGCCTCTGGGGCGGCGCTGACCAGCTGGTCGACCTCGGCGTCGAAGTTCTCGGTGTCCACCGCGTAGGCCAGGAACGGGTCGACGGTTCCGCCCAATGCCTCGAAGTCGCTCTTGAAGGCATCGGCCAGACCCTGTCCATAGGACTCCTGCCGGTACAGCACACCGACCGACTGGTTACCCTCGTCGGCGACCAGGTTGGCCAGGACCTTGCCCTGGAGCAGGTCGGATGGGGCCGTCCGGAAGTAGAGGCCGTTGTCGTTGTAGGTGGTGAAGTCGGGCGACGTGTTCGCCGGCGAGAACTGGATGACGTTGGCCTGGGTGATCTTGTCGATCACCGTCTTCGACACCGCCGACGACGCCGCACCCATGATCGCATCGGCCTTCTCCGCCAGGAGTCGGTCGACGGTCTGGTTGGCGATGTCGGTGGTGGTGTCGCCGGAGTCACCCTCGATCAGTACGACGTCCTGTCCCAGGACGCCGCCGGCGGCGTTGATGTCCTCGACGGCCAGCCTCGCCCCGGCGATCTCCGGTGGGCCCAGGAACGCCAGGTCGCCGGTCTCGGGGAGCAGCGTGCCGATGGTCAGCACGCCGTCGGCCGAAGCCGAACCGGGACCGGTGGTGGTGTCCGGAGCAGCGGTCGTGTCCGGAGCAGCCGTCGTATCGGGGGCCGCCGTCGTATCGGGGGCCGCCGTCGTATCAGGGGCCGCCGTCGTATCGGTCGTCTCAGCCCCGCCGCACGCAGCCGCGACCATGGAAAGCACGGCCGCTACGGCCAATACCCGCCACCATGGCTTCTTCTGCATGGATTCTCCTCCTTGGTATGAAACCCTTCGAGAAGGGCCGCTGATACGATAGTCGGTCACGTCGGAGGCTGCAGAAGCGGGCCGCCTCAAAGGGTGGGCGCTCGATCAGGGTCGGTGGCGGTCTCAGAGGGATCGGCGGCCGGCGGGGACCGCTCGAGTATCTCCCCCTCGCCCACCCCGCCCGGGGCCTGATGGACCTCCATGTCGCGGATACCGCGGATCCGGGCCAGGATCTTCTCGGTCGACGGTGGTTCGTATTCCACGATGGCCGCCTCCGAGGCCTCCGCCCAAGATTCCCCCAGCACCCGGGTCCGCCAGAAATGGCCGATCAGGATCTTCAGCATGGCGGTGAGTGGCACCGCCACCAGCACCCCCAAGAAGCCTCCCAGTGAGCCGCCCAGCAGCAGGGCCATCAACATGAGCCCGGGGTGGAGCTTGATGGTGGCCCGCATGATCGATGGGGTGACGACGTGGTTGTCGAACTGCTGGATGCCGGTGAAGATCGCCACCGCCAGGAACGCCTTGGCCGGGTCGCCGCTGAGGATGGCGACCAGCGCCGCCAGCGAGCCTCCCACCCAGGGGCCGATGAATGGGACGATGTTGAGGATGCCGGCGATCATCCCGATCAGCAGCCAGAAAGGGAGGTTGATCACCGCCATCCCCAGGCTGGAGAGGATCCCGACGATCAACGCCACCAGCAGCTGGCCCCGGATGAACCCGCCCAGCGCCGTCCCCAGGTTGCGGGAGATGTGCAGAGCCTCCTCCCGGAATCCGGCCGGGAGCAGCTCCTTGGCCCGCTCCCGCACGCTGGGCAGGTCGATGAGCACGTAGAACGCCACCACCAGGCCCAGGATCGAGACGACGACGAACTCGAAGACGCCCCGGAACAGCTCGGCCAGAAAGCCACCGGCACCGGTGATGAAGGAGCGAACGGTCTCCTGGTTGGCGGGGTCGGCCAGCCACTCCTGTACCGCCTCCAGGCTGGGAACCACCAGCAGGTTGAACCCCAGCCGATCGGCCACGTCCCGGAACCAGCCGACGGCGCTGTCCACGAAGGCGGGGAGCTGCTCGGCGAACTGGGCTCCCTGGTCGCGGAGGATGGGGGCGATCAGGATCCCGGCCAGGGTGATGGTGCCGAAGAAGAGGATGTAGGCCGCGAAGGCGCCCACCAAACGGTGGATCCGCCTGCCGTGGAGCCAGGTGACGAGCGGGTTGAGCACGTACACGAGGGCGACGGTGATGACGATCGGCAGCCAGGCGATTCGCACCTGGATCATCAGCCAGATAGCGGCGGCCAGGACCAGCGACCCTCCGAGGATGCTCCAGGAGGCGATGCCGAGCCGACGCAGGCCCTCGGAGGTGCGGTCATTCATGAGTCGGGCGGAGTCTACTCACCGCTCTGTGATCTCCACGGTGGCACCACCGATCACCTCGATCACGTAGCCAGGGCCGTCGACCGGAGCGCGCGCCCCGTTCTCCAGCCGCTCCCAGGTGGTGGGAACCGTGGCCTGCCCGGTCACCTCGGCGGCGGTACCGTCCGGTACGGTCAGGAGGATCGAGCCCTGCAGCCGCACCGGGACCGGGTCGGCGCCGACTCGGGGAAGGTCGACCCGGCCCGCCCCCTCCACCCGGAGTCCGGCCAGCCGGAGCGTGGCCAGATCCAGCTCGACTACATCCGCCTCCGCCTCCAGCTGCCAGGTCGGGTTCTCCGCCACGCTCGCTTCCCACCCGGCGAAGCGAAACCAGCCGACTTCCGCCTGCGGCCGCACGTCGAGCACCGCCACCCCGTCGTCGACCCGCTCCAATGCCTCCGGGGGGCCCGCCTCGCCCCCCCGCCGGACCATCTCCACCCTGTAGAGCGGGCCGGCGCCATGTCCTCCCAGGGCCAGCGTGCCTCGAGTGGCGATCCGGAGGCTGGCGGTGGTCACCAGGCCGGCATCGGGGCCGACCAGGTCGGCG
>JBFGJL010000051.1:0-7866 GCA_041577235.1 Acidimicrobiia bacterium
GGTTGGGCTGGATCGCCGGCCCCATCGTGGCGGCCGGGTTGCTGTGGCTGGTGGCGGCGGCGGCCACCGGACGCCGCCTGCGCCGGCTGGGACCGGCGGCGGTGAGCCTCTTCCGTCCCCGCCGGCCGGTCGCCAAGCTGGCCACCATCGGCTTCACCCGCACCTGGGACACCGCCCGCAAGCTGATCCGCTTCCCCCAATTGGTCCTGTTCGTGGTGGCCTACATCCTCTACAACGATGGGGTACAGACCACGATCAACATCTCGGCGGCCTACGGGACCGAGACCTTGCGCCTGGAGACGGCCACCATCGCTCTCACCTTTCTGGTGGTGCAGTTCGTGGCCTTCGGCGGGGCGCTGCTGTTCGGCTGGCTGGCCGAACGCATCGATGTGAAGCGGGCGATCCAGGCCAACCTGGTGGTGTGGGTGGTGATCGCCGCCGCCGCCTTCCGGCTCCCGGCCGAGGCCCCGGCCGCCTTCCTCGGTCTGGGGGTGGCGATCGGGGTGGTGTTGGGGGGTGTGCAGGCGCTGAGCCGAAGCCTCTACGGGTCGATGATCCCGGAGGAGGCCTCGGCCGAGTTCTACGGCTTCTATTCGGTGTTCTCGAAGTTCTCGGCCATCTTCGGACCCATCATCTTCTCGCTGGTGGGGCGGGTGAGCGAGTCGGGACGACCCGCCATCCTGTCCATCGTCGTCTTCTTCGCCGCCGGCCTGGTCCTCTTCTCGCGAGTGGACATCGAGGAGGCGAGGCGCTCGCGGGAGCGCTGGTCGTTCGCCTCGGACTGAAGGCGCCGACCAGGGCCGGGTGAGCGGGCCTCGCCGTTCGCTCCCCGGTTGGGGGCCCGCGCCGCCGGCCGGGCGGTAACCTGGCGGGTCATGGAACAACTGCCTCTCTTCATCGGCATCGCCGCCGCCGCCTTCGTGCTGTTCTGGATCGTCAAGAAGCTCTTCAAGCTGGCCCTCTACGCCGGCATCGTGGGCGTGGTCGCCTGGTTCTGGTACTTCCAGGTCCGCGGGTGACGGGTGGAGTTCCTGGGGGACGTCCTCGGTGACGCCCTCGGGGTGCTCGGAGCCTTCGGCGCCGAGCTCCGCCAGGTCCTCTGGCTGACCCTATTCGTGTCAGGGCTGGCCACTCTGCTGGGGGTGGCGGCCGGGGTGCCGCTGGGAGCCGGGCTGGCGTTGGGCAGGTTCCGGGGCCGGCGAGCCCTGCTGGTGGCGGTCAACGTGGGGATGGGGATCCCGCCGGTGCTGGCGGGACTGCTGCTGCTCCTGCTGCTGTGGCGGGCGGGACCGCTGGGCTCGTGGGGGCTGCTCTTCACCCCGGCGGCCATGGTGGCCGCCCAGACCCTGCTGGCGCTTCCCATCGCCGCCGGGGTGACGGCCGGGGCGATCCAGGGTCTGCCGGCCGGTGCCCGCGAGCAGCTGGCGGCGTTGCGGCTGGGCAATGTGCACCAGGGAGTGGTGGCCGTTCGGGAGGCGTGGCCGGGGGTGGCGGCGGCGGTGGCCGCCGCCTTCGGGCGAGTGGTCTCGGAGGTGGGGGCGGTGCTGGTCGTGGGGGGCAACATCGAGGGGGAGACCAGGGTGCTGACCACCGCCATCGTCCAGGAGTCGCGGCAGGCGCACTTCGGAGCGGCGCTGGCGCTGGGGGTGGTCTTGCTCCTCATCGCCCTGGCGGTCAATGGGCTGCTCACCTGGCTGCAGCTGCGGGAGCGGTCGTCATGAGCCTCTCGTTCGGCCCGCTGCGCTTCCCCGGCGACGGGGCGATTCTCGACCTGGCCGGGCTGGAGGTCGAAGTCGGGGAGCGGTTGGTGGTGTTCGGACCCAACGGGGCCGGGAAGACCACCTTGCTGCGGCTGCTGGCCGGCACCCTGCCCGGGGGACCGGCTCCGCCGGTCGCCTACCTGCCGCAGAGTCCCTATCTGTTCCGGGGATCAGCCGGCTGGAACCTGGGCCTGGGCCTGGACGCCGAACAGGCCGCCCGGGCTCGGTCGCTGGCCGATCGCTTCGGAGTCGGGGAGCTGGTGCTGGAGCCGGCCCGCCTCCTCAGCGGGGGGGAGCGGCAACGAGTGGCTCTGGCGAGGGTGCTGGCCCGCCCCGAGCAGTGGGTGCTGCTGGACGAGCCGCTGGCTCCGATCGACAGCCGCGACCGCCCGGCCATCGCCGCCCAGATCGTGGAGGCGCTGGGCGGACGGGGGGCGGTGATCGTGACCCACGACCGCGATGACGCCGCCGCCCTGGGCACGTCCATGGCGGTGCTGGTGGAGGGGAGGTTGCTGCAGCGCGGCCCGGTGGCGGAGGTCTTCTCCCTCCCGGTCAGCACCGACGTGGCGTCGGTGGTAGGGATCGGCAACGTGTGGGAAGGCGACGTGGTGGTGGTCGAGGATCCGCGGGTGGCGGTGGACGTGGCGGGGTTGGTGGTGTGGGGGGTGGGAGAGGCCCGGCTGAAGGCCCGCGCCCGCGCCCTGTTCGGGGCGGAGGCGGTCACCCTCTACGCCGGCTTGGGAGCGGTGTCCGGCTCGGCCCGCAATCGCTGGACGGGGCGGGTGGCCGAGTTGCGGCCGGCCGGCCGGTTGGTGGAGGTGATCGTCGACGTGGGCAGCCCGGTGGCGGCGCTCATCACCCCGGGCGCGCTGGAGGCGCTCGCCCTCGAGACAGGCCGAGATGTGACCGTGACGGTGAAGGCGACAGCGGTGCGGGCGGTGCCGGTGTGAGCCGATGGGGGATGGCGGGACTCCTGCTGCTGCTGGCCGGGGCCTGCGCCCCCGCCTCCCGGGTGGTGGTGGCGGCGGGTACCACGCTGGTGGACAGCGGTCTGCTCGAAGAGGTGGTGCGGGTGTACGAGGATCTGCATCCGGAGGTGGAGTTCAGTGTGGTGGGCGACGCCACCGCCCAGGTGCTGGAGCTGGGCCGCCGGGGCGCTGCCACCGTGCTGATCACCCACGACCCCGAGGCAGAAGCAGCCTTCGTGGCCGAGGGTCGGGCCGCCCGCTACGAGCTGATCTTCGAGAGCCGGTTCGTGCTGCTCGGCCCTCCCGACCTGGTGGGCAGGCTGGACACGACCGACCTGGCCGAGATCCTGGCCGAGGTGGCCCAACGTGGCTGGCCGTTCGTGAGCCGGGGAGACCGCTCCGGCACCCACGCCCGCGAACAGGACCTGTGGCGGCGGGCCGGGATCGATCCGACCGGCCATCCCTGGTACGCCTCGACCGGGCAGGGGATGGGCCTGACCTTGCAGGTGGCCGACCAGCGCCGCGCTTTCACGCTGGCCGAGCTGGGCGCCTGGCGGTCGTCCGAGGCGGAGCTGGGCCTGGTCGACACCGGGGCCTCCGGCGCGGAGCTGGACAACCCCTATCACCTCACGGTCGTGGCGGGGGCCGACGGGGAGGCGCCGGCGGTGGCGTTCCTGGAATGGCTGCTGTCCCCGCCCGGTCGGGAGGCGGTGGAGGAAGCCGACCGGCGCCTGTTCGGAGAGGTGGTCTACCGGCCGGGCAGATGACCCGCCGGTGGCGCACACGGCGCCTCCGGTACGTAGAGTCCCGCCATCCGGTCGCGAGCGGCCGGCGTCTCCCGAGGGAGGGCTCGCGTAGATGCCGACCGTCATCCGGTTCGAGCGGGTCACCAAGCACTTCGACGCGGTGATCGCGGTCGACGGGGTCGACCTCGAGGTGAGGAGCAGCGCCGGCCGCTCGGCATGATCGGCCTCGGGCCCCGCCGAGTGCCGGCGGGGGTGGGTCGGATACACTCGGCTGGGACCAACCATGAACAGCGATCGACGGTCCCAACTGCTCAGGCCCTACCTGCCGACGGTGCTGGTGGAGTGGCACCAGGCCCATCCCGACCGCGACCACCTCCAGGTCGACGCAGCCATGGTCTTCGTCGACATCTCCGGGTTCACCAAGATGTCCGAGCGGCTGGCCCGCAAGGGCAAGGTGGGTGCGGAGGAGGTGAGCGAGGTGCTCGGGAAGAGCTTCGAGCATCTGCTGACCGCTGCCTACGACCGGGGTGGCCGGCTGATCAAGTTCGGAGGCGACGCCCTGCTGCTGCTCTTCCGGGGCGAGCACGGACCCGAGCGAGCGTGCAACGCCGCCTTCACCATGCGGCGGGTCATGCGGGAGATCGGCCGCTTCCAGACCTCGGCCGGGTGGGTCAACCTGCGGATGTCGGTGGGAGTGGCCACCGGCACCTTCGACTTCTTCCTGGTCGGGGACTCCCACCGGGAGCTGATCGTCACCGGCCCGGCCGCCACCTCGGTGGAGCTGCTGGAAGCGGCGGCCGGCGCCGGGCAGATCGTGATCGGGCCGCACACCGCCGCCGCGCTGCCGGCTCGGTGTGTGGGTAGCCCTCGTGGGCCCGGATACCTGCTGCGGGCGGACGTTCCCGGTGAGTTCGTCGTGCCCCGCCGCCAACCCCGCCCGGTCGACGGGCTCGACCGCTACGTCCCGGCCGCCATTCGCGATTTCCTCTCCGCCGAGCCGGGCGAGCCGGAGCACCGGCCGGTGACGGTGGCCTTCATTCAGTTCGAGGGGGTGGACGAGATAATGGAGGCGTCCGGGCCGGAGGTGGTGGCCCAAGCCCTCCATCAGCTGGTAGGGGATGTGCAGGCGGCGGTCGATCCGCTCGGTCTCACCTTCCTCGGCACCGACATCTACCACGACGGGGGCAAGATCATCCTGGTGGCAGGGGCTCCCCACGCCAGCGGCAACGACGACGAGCGGATGCTGCTGGCCCTCCGCCAGATCGTGGCACGGTCCCGGCCGCTGTCGATCCGGGTGGGGGTCAACCATGGTCACGTCTTCGCCGGCGACATCGGTCCCACCGCCCGCCGCACCTACACGGTGATGGGCGACGCCGTCAACCTGGCCGCCCGGCTGATGGCCAAGGCCGCTCCAGGGCAGATCCTCGCCACCCGCGAGGTGCTGGACGGCTCCCGCACCAGATTCCAGGTGGAGGCCCTCCCCCCGTTCGCGGTCAAGGGCAAGACCCGGCCGGTGGAGGCGTTCGACGTCGGCGAGGCGGTCGGTTCCCAGGAGCGGGAGGAGATCGAGACCCCGCTGGTGGGACGGGAGCAGGAGCTGGCCCAGCTGGTTGCCACCCTCGCTCCCGCTCGGGCCGGGCGGGGACGGCTGATCGAGGTGGTGGCCGAGGAGGGTCTGGGCAAGTCGCGCCTGCTGCGGGAGTTCGTCGGCCAGGCGGGCGACGCCACCACCTTCACGGTGGCCTGCCAGCTCTACGAGTCCTCCACCCCCTACGCCGCCTTCCGGCGGCTGCTCCGCCCCGCCCTGGGGCTGAGCGGAGCAGGAGACGAGGGCGAGGAGATCGCCCTTCTTCGCAAGGCGGTCAGGTCGGTCGCGCCCGAGCTGGCACCGTGGATCCCCCTCATCGGGGTGGTGCTCGACCTCGAGATCAAAGACACCGACGCCACCCGCCGCCTGGAGGAGAAGTTCCGCAAGGCCCAGCTGGAGGAAACGGTCCGGCTGGTGCTGTTCCGGCTTCTCACCGATCTGTCAATCCTCACCTTCGAGGACGCCCATCTGATGGACGTCGCCTCCGCCGATCTCCTCCGTCACCTGGTCAACGAGGTGGAAGACCTGCCCTGGCTCGTGTGCGTCACCCGCCGGCCGGTCGAGGGCGGGTTCACCCCGCCGGAAGGGGTCGAGCCCCTCACCTTGGAGTTGGGGCCGCTCGACCTCGGAAAGGCGCAAGCCTTGATCGATGCCGCCATGGAGGAGTCGCCGCTGGCACGCCACGCGGTGGAACAGCTCGCCCAACGGTCCGGCGGCAATCCGATGTTCCTCCTCGAGCTGCTCAAGTCGGGCCAGGAGGACATCCCCGAATCACTCGAATCGCTGATGATGGCCCGCATCGACCGCCTCCCCCGGGCCGACCGCAACCTGCTGCGGCGGGCGGCCGTGCTCGGCACCAGCTTCAGCGGTGAGCTGGCCGCCACCTTCCTGGCCGACGGCGCCCCCCAAGCGGTCGCCGACCTGCTGGAGGGGCTCTCCCAGTTCATCGGCCAGGACGACGACGGCACCTACCACTTCCGTCACCTGCTCGTGCGGGACGCCGCCTACCAAGGCCTTCCGTTTCGCCGGCGGGAACGCCTCCACGCCCAGGCCGGCGACCTGATCCGCGCCCGGGCCGGAGACGATCCCGACGACCAGGCCGAGCTGATGTCGCTGCACTACTTCCATGCCCGCCGGTTCGAAGAGGCCTGTGAGTTCTCCCGCATCGCCGGCGACCAGGCCAAGGAGATCTACGCCAACGTCGACGCCGCCACCTTTTACGAGCGGGCGCTCGAGGCGGGCCGGCGCATCCGCCATTCGCTGGAGGAGCGGGCCGAGCTGGCGGAGACTCTGGGCGACGTGCGCGAGCGGGCCGGGCTCTATGGCGAAGCCCGCACGGCCTACCGCACCACCCGTCGGATCTTGCGCAACGAGCCGGTGGCGGCCGCCCGGCTCTCCCTCAAGGAGGCCCGGCTGGAATGGCGCCAGGGCCGCTACCCGCAGGCGCTGCGCTGGATCACCCGCGGGCTCGGGCTGCTGGATGGCGTGCCCGACCCGGCGGCGGCGGCGCAGCGCTCCCAGCTCACTGTCCGCTACGCCGCCATCCGTCAGACCCAGGGCCGCCCCCACCAGGCGCTCACCTGGGGGAGGAGGGCCATCACCGAGGCGACCGAGGCGGGAGACCGCTCGGCCCTCGCCCAGGCCCACCTGATCCTCGACTGGGTCAACCGCAGCCTCGGAACGTCCGACGGCGACGCCGCCTTGAACGAGGCGCTGGCCATCTACGACGACCTGGGCGACCTCTCCGGCCAGGCGGTGGTGTACAACCAGTTCGGGGTGAGGGCCTACTACGCGGGGAGATGGGACGAGGCCCGGAAGCAGTACGGCCGGGCGCGGGAAGCGTGGCTTCGCACCGGCGACCCTGTCAACGCCGCCTTCGGCAGCGCCAACATCGGCGAGATCCTGGGCGACCAGGGCCACTTGGAGGAGGCGGAGTCGATGATGCGGGAGGCGCTGCCTGTGTGGAAGGCGGCCGGTGACCAGTTCGGGGTGGCCTTCCTGCTCAGCCAGCTGGGCCGGGTCGCCGCCAAGGGCGGACGGCTGGAGGAGGCGCTGCGCCTACTCGACGACGCCAGGACCCGGTTCGCCGATATCGGCGCCCAGCGGGACGTGCTGGAGACCGACGCCCACCGAGCCGAAGCCCTCCTCTTCCGGCGGCGGGGGGCGGAGGCGCTGGAGCTGATCGAGGCGACCCTGGCCGAGTCGGAGGTGCGGGGCGGAATGGCCGAGCTGCATCCGCTGATGCACCGGATCCGGGGCTACGCCCTGCTCCAGCTGGGGAGGGTCGAGGCGGCCGAGGTGGCGCTGGAGGCCAGCCTGGCCGCCGGCCGCACCGTGTCAGCCGACTACGAGGTGGCCCTCACCCTGCAGGGGATGGCGCGGCGGGCCCTCGCGGCGGGCGATCCCGTCTCCTCCGCCCTGTTGGAGGAGAGCTGGTCGATCTGTGACCGGCTGGGGGTCACCTCCGCCCCGGCCGTCCCCCTCGACGTCGCCGCCTAGGGAGTCGACCGGGGAGGAGGCCCGCCCCCCCCGATCACGGAAAGGCGTTTCTCGGGTCGCCGGGTTCGAGGTGCAGCACCACGAACTTGTAGTCGCCCTTGGGGGTCTTGCTGGCCTTGTCGATGCACCCGGTCTTGGGGATCGATTGCGGGTCGAACTTGCCCTTGGGGCAGCCCGGCAACGGCACGTTGGGGTTGAGGTCGGAGTACAACACCACCCCGCTGGGCGGTCCGCTCAGCTCGGTCTTGGAGACGATCACCTCGTAGGTCAGGATCCCCTGGGCGCCGACGGCGGGGTTGAAGAAC
>JBFGJL010000052.1:0-7837 GCA_041577235.1 Acidimicrobiia bacterium
CAACCCCCTGACGCGGTGGGTGGCGCCGCTGGTGGCGGGGCTGTTCCTCGCCGCCACCGGCGTCTTGCTGGTCTGGGACCTCAAGCGACCGGATCGTTTCCTCTATCTCCTCACCAAGGGGAACCCGGGCTCCTGGCTGGTGCGAGGAGCCTGGATCCTCGGTCTGTACGCCCTGGTGTTGGGAGTGTGGTTCCTGGCGGGGGTGGCGGGGGCGGACGGGCTGGTGAAGGTCATGACCTGGATCGCCGTCCCGGTGGCTTTGGCCACCGCCGGCTACACCGCCTTCTTGTTCGGTCAGGCCGAGGCGAGGGACCTGTGGCAGAGTCCCACCCTGCTCTGGCACATGCTGGCCGGATCCTTCGCCGCCGGAGGCGGGGCGGCCTCCCTCCTCGCCCTTCTCTTCGATCTCTCCTCGGTTGCCACCTCCGCCTTCGCCTGGACCCTGCTCGGTGGGGCCGCGGCGCTGGGGCTGATCGCGATGGCCGAGCTGACCAGCCGCCATCCCACCCGGAACATCGAGGCGGCGATGCACCACCTCACCCGCGGCCGCTTCGCCGCCGAGTGGTGGCTGGGTGGCCAGCTGCTGGGGGTGGTGGTACCGATCGTGCTGGCGATCCTGGCCCTGACCGGAGCACCGGATTGGCTGGCCGGGCTCGGGGGCGTGGCGGCCGCCGCCGGGATCTGGTTCGCCGACGACGCCTTCGTCAGAGCCGGACAGAGCGTCCCGTTGAGTTGAGATGAGAATCCCCGTGTCCCAGGAGAGACGACCATGACCACCGAGATCCCCCGTCTCCTGCCCGGGGGCGCCCTCACCAACTTCCCCCCGCCCGACCGCTGGGACGACTGGACCGAGTACGACGCCCGGGCCTGGCCGGAGAAGGTTGCCCACCGCTACCGGCTGGTCCCCACCACCTGCTTCAACTGCGAGTCGGCCTGCGGCCTCCTCGCCTACGTCGATCAGGACACCGGGCAGGTGCGCAAGTTCGAGGGAAACCCGGCTCATCCGGGTTCCCGGGGCCGCAATTGCGCCAAGGGCCCCGCCACCATCAACCAGATGTACGACCCCGAGCGGATCCTCCACCCGCTGAAGCGGCGGGGCCGGCGGGGCTCCGGCGAGTGGGAGCGAGTGAGCTGGGAGTCGGCGCTCGACGACATCGGCGGTCGCATCGGGCGGGCCCTGGCCGAGGGTCGGCACGACGAGATCATGTACCACGTGGGCCGGCCGGGGGAGGACGGATTCATGGACCGGGTGCTGAAGGCGTGGGGGGTGGACGGGCACAACAGCCACACCAACATCTGCTCCTCGGGGGCCCGGGTCGGCTATGCCCTGTGGATGGCGCACGACCGGCCGTCGGCCGATTTCGCCAACGCCCGCTTCATCCTGCTCCTCTCCTCTCACCTGGAGACCGGCCACTACTTCAACCCGCACGCCCAGCGGATCATGGAGGCCAAGCAGGCCGGGGCCAAGCTGGCCACCATCGATCCCCGGCTATCCAACACCGCCTCGATGTCCGACCTGTGGCTGTCGCCCTGGCCGGGTACCGAGGCCGCCCTGTTGCTGGCCATCGCCCGCCTGCTGCTGGAGTGGGATGCGGTCGATCACGGCTTCGTGCGCCGCTGGGTCAACTGGGAGGAGACCCTGACCCAGTGGTATCCGGATCGGGTCCCGAGCTACCAGGCCTTCATCGACCTGCTGAAGGAGACCTACCGTTCCTACACGCTCGAGTGGGCGGCGGAGGAGACCGGGGTCGGGGCCGCCCGCATCGAGGCGGTGGCGACGGGCATCGCCGAGGCCGGTAGTCGCTTCGCCTCTCACACCTGGCGGTCGGCCGGCTCCGGCAACCTGGGCGGCTGGCAGGTGGCCCGGTGCCTGTGGTTCCTCCAGGTGCTCACCGGGTCGGTGGGCACGGTAGGCGGGACCTCCCCCAACGAGTGGGACAAGTTCAAGCCGGAGCACTGGAACCCGCCTCCTCCCCACAGCCGTTGGAACGAGCTGCTGTGGCCCCAGGAGTACCCGTTCAGTCACCACGAGATGAGCTTCCTGCTGCCCTACTTCCTCAAAGAGGGGAGGGGGAAGGTGGACGTCTACTTCACTCGGGTCTACAACCCGGTCTGGACCAATCCGGACGGCTTCTCCTGGATCGAAGTGCTCACCGACGAGTCGAAGGTGGGGCTGCACGTGGCCCTGACGCCCACGTGGTCGGAGACGGCCTGGTATGCCGACTACGTGCTGCCGATGGGGGTGGCGTCGGAGCGCCATGACACCCACTCCTACGAGACCCACGCCGGTCGCTGGTTGGGCTTCCGCCAGCCGGTGCTGCGGGTGGCGGGGGAGAGGGACGGCAAGACCTACCGCCGCACCTACGAGGCCAACCCGGGCGAAGTGTGGGAGGAGACCGAGTTCTGGATCGACCTCTCCTGGCGCATCGATCCCGACGGTGAGCTGGGAATCCGCCGGTGGTTCGAATCACCGGTCGATCCCAGCCGCCCGATCAGCGTCGACGAGTACTACGGCTGGATGTTCGAGCACGCGGTTCCGGGCCTGCCCCAGAAGGCCGAGGCCGAGGGACTCAGCCCGCTCGAGTACATGCGGAAATACGGTGCCGTCGAGATCGATCGGGACGTGTACCAGGTGCACGAGCGAGAAGTGGGCGGAGCGGAGGTGGGCCTGGACGGGCTGGCCCGGGCGGATGGCAAGGTCGTGGGGGTGCGGGTCGGGGACCAGGTGGTCACCGGATTCGGGTCGCCGACGCGCAGACTGGAGTGGTGGTCGAAGACCATGCACGACTGGGGGTGGGTGGACGAGGCCATCCCCACCTACCTCCACACCCACGTGTATTGGCGGGAGCTGGACCTGGCCGGGAACGAACGCATCCTCGTGCCCATCTTCCGCCTTCCGACCCTCATCCACACCCGCTCGGGCAACGCCAAGTACCTCTACGAGATCTCGCATGGGCATCCGTTGTGGATGCATCCGAGCGACGCCGACGCCCTCGGCCTGGCCACCGCCGACCTGGTGCGGCTCACCACCGACTCGGGCTACTTCGTGATGAGGGTGTGGCGCACCGAGGGCATCCGCCCGGGGGTCGTGGCGGCTTCCCATCATCTCGGCCGCTGGCGGTTGTCGGATACGGCCGGCAATGAACGGTGGTCGTCGGCCCTGGTCGACATCGACCAGATCGGAGAGGGGCGGTGGCGGCTGCGGCAGCGCAAGGGAATCGAGCCGTTCGCCTCCGACGATCCCGACAGCGAGCGGATCTGGTGGCGGGATGCCGGAGTGCACCAGAACCTGGCGTTCCCTCCTCATCCCGACCCGGTCTCCGGCATGCACGCCTGGCACCAGCGAGTGCGAATCTCGCCGGCCGAACCCGACGACCGCTACGGGGACGTGGTGGTGGACACGGGGCGGTCGCTCGAGATCTACCGACAGTGGCTGCGCCTCACCAAGCCCGGGCCGGGTCCGGACGGTCTGCGCCGTCCGCTTTGGCTGCACCGGCCGGTCAAGCCGACCGTCGATGCCTATCACGCCTGAGGGCCCGGCGGAGGCGACGGCCCGACGGGAAGCCGAGCGGTGGCTGGCGCTCTCTTCGGCCTGGCGAGAGGAGACCCGCCCGGAGCTGTGGGCGGACCTGCCCCCGATCGAGACTGCGATCATCCCGTCCTACGACCCGGGCCCCGACCTGCGCCGGCGGATGGAGAGCTGGGGCTATGAGCCGGGGCGACTCGATCTGGCCGATCTCACCCGGTTCGCCGCCGGCCTGGCCCGAGCCGAGGCGGAGGCGTGGGCGTCCGGTCTGCCCGACATCGCCACCCGCGCCTACCAGGAGCGCCGGTTCCTGGTGGGAGACCGAATCGTGCCGTGGGCGGTTCCGTGGCTGGACACCGCCGGGCGCTGTCACCCGCGCTGGCGCCAGGAGGCCGGGGCAGGTCGGGACGAGCTCCTGGCCCTGGCCGACCGACTGCGGCCGTCCCCGGCCCTGAGCGGCGTGGAAGGGCTGGTCCTCCCGGGTCATGACGGGTTCGGCCCGCTCACGGCGACCGAGCCGCTCCCCCGCTTCCTGCTCTCGCTGTGGAGCGGGGCGGTGGTGATGCGAGCCACGCTCGCATCGCTGCGCGGAGAGCTTGCGGCCGTCCGCCGCATCGATCCCGCTTGGCTCGCCGAGGCCCGCTTCGTCGAGGACCTGGCCTCGCTCTATGAGGTGGCGGCGGGACGCTGGCGGGCGCTGGCCGCCTCCCGCCAGGGGACGGGGCGGATCTGGCTCGACCTGGCCGAGCGGGCCCGAGGTACCGCCGCCCGCCTTCGAGCCTGATCGGGGCGGGCGGCGATACGGGTGGAGGAGCTCAGGCGGAGGAGGCGCCGGCGCGGCCGGGCCGGGCGCCCAGCTCGTCGGCCGTTGCCACCCCCGACCATCGGGCCAGGTCTGCTTCCAGGTCGAGCCGTTCCACCACCGCCCTGGTCTCGTACTCCCCCCACTCGGCCCGCGGCAGCATCCACATCAGCTCGAACTGGTTGCCGTCCGGGTCGGCCCCGTAGAGGCTCTTGGTGGCCCCGTGCGACGACTCACCCGAATAGGCCCCCGCCTCCAGCATGCGTTGCCGCAGCTCGGCCAGCTGGTCGATCGTGTCGACCTGCCAGGCCAGGTGGTAGAGGCCCACCCGGCCGGGTTGCGGTCCCGGAGTGCCCACTCCCAGGCCGAACAGCCCCAGGTCGTGGTGGTTGTCCGAGTCGGCCGCACGAAGGAAGGCGGCGTTCATGCGGGCTTCCTCGGCCACCAGCCGGAATCCGAGCACCTCGGTGTAGAACTGCAGGGACCTGCGCAGGTCGGACACGAACAACACCGCATGGTTGAGGCGTCGGATCATGGTCGTCTCTTTCCGACGGTCACGCCGCCGGAGCGGCCTGCACGTCCAGCTCGATGTCCACGGTCTTCCCCACCAGCCAACCGCCGGTCTCCAGGGCCTGATTCCAGGTGAGCCCCCACTCCTCGCGCTCGAGGCGGGCGGTAGCGCTGAACAGGGCCTTGTCGTTGCCCCAGGGGTCGGTCGCCAAGCCCAGATAGGAGACGTCGAGAGTGATCGGACGCTCAACACCCCGGATGGTGAGCACGCCCTCCATCTGGTAGCCGCTTCCCTCGGGTCGCACCGCGGTCGAGCGGAAGGTGATCGAGGGGAACGTGTCCACGTCGAGGAAATCGGGCGAACGGAGATGGGCGTCCCGATCCTCGACCCCGGTGTCGATCGAGCCGGCGGCGATGGTGACCTCCACCGCCGACTGCTCCGGGGCCTCCCCGATCGTGATGGTGCCCGAGAACTCCTTGAAGGTCCCTCGCACCCGGGCGGCGACCAGGTGGCGGACGCTGAAGCCGATCACCGTGTGAGTGGGGTCGATGGTCCAGGTCCCGGTACGTGGGAGTGTGATGGTTGCCATGGTGTGACTCCTTCCCCTGACGAGGAAATATCTGATCTGTCAAGCGAATCTTAGAGCGATTTCTCTGACACGTCAAATGTTGTGTAGTAAGATGATGGTGTGGACACGGCCCAGCTGATCAACGACCACCGGATCACCGCCTTCGGGCTGATGGTGGAGGCGAGTCGCCGCCTGCTGCGCACCTGCGAGCGCACCCTCAAGGAGGAGCACGGCATGTCGCTGGTCGTCTACGAGGCCCTGCTGCGGCTCGGACGCTCGGAAGACCAGCAGATGTCGATGTCGGAGCTGGCGGACCAGATGGTGCTCACCTCCGGGGGGATCACCCGCCTGGTCGACCGGCTTGCCGCCGCCGGCCTGGTAGAGCGGATCCAGTGCCCGTCCGACCGCAGGGTGCAATGGGCCCGGCTCACTGAGGCCGGTGAGGAGGCGCTGGCCGCGGCCACCGCCACCCACGTTCGTGATCTCGAGGAGCACTTCATCGGGGTGGTGGGGGCCGAGGAGTTGCCGGTCCTCACCGACGTGCTCGACCGGCTGCGCAGCGACAGGGCCTGAGCGCCCTTCGGGCGTGGCTCATTCGGCCGGAAACACCACCACGTCTTCCACCTCCACCCGCACTCGGTCGTGGGGGCGGAAGTCGGGACGGGGACCGAGACGGGAGCGCAACTGCTGCCCGCTCGCCAGCACCACCGTCACCAGCTGATCGTGGCCGAAGAACTGGCGGGCGGTCACCATCGCTCCCCCGTCCGGATCGGGGACCACCTTCACCATCTCGGGGCGAACCATGACGTCGACCGGCCCTACCAGGTCGGTGGGGAAGCGACCGGCTGGGGTGTCGACGGTCCCTCCCGAGGCGGTGCCGTGCAGGAAGTCGGCGTCGCCCAGGAACCGGGCCACCCACTGCCCGGCCGGCCGCAGGTACAGATCGGAAGGCGGACCGGCCTGGATCACCTGCCCGGCCCGCATCACCGCCACCGTGTCGCTGATGCTCAGAGCCTCCTCCTGATCGTGGGTGACGAAGAGGGCGGTGGTTCGGGCCTCCACCAGGATGGTTCGCACCTCCCGACGAACCCGGTCCCGTAGGCCGGCATCGAGATTGGAGAACGGCTCGTCCAACAGGATGACGTCGGGGCGAGGAGCGAGGGCACGGGCCAGAGCCACTCGCTGTTGCTGGCCCCCCGACAGCTGGTGGGGCATCCGATCCTCGAGACCGGCCATGCCCACCATCTCCAGCACCTCGGCCACCCGCCGGCGGCGGGCCGCCCCCGGCTCGAGCCCATAGGCGACGTTGCGAGCCACACTGAGGTGCGGGAACAGGGCATAGTCCTGGAAGACCATCGCCACCCGGCGCTGATCAGGGGCGACGAACACCCCCGGTCCCACCACCACTCGGTCCCGAACCGCCACGGTGCCGGCCTCGGCATGCTCGAAGCCGGCGATCACCCGCAGGGCGGTGGTCTTCCCGCACCCGGACGGCCCCAGCAGCCCGAGGATGTCGCCCTCCCACACGTCCACCGAGAAGTCGTCCAAAGCCCGCACCCCGTCGAAGGTCTTGTGCACGCCACGGGCCCGGATGACCAGGGGAGGAGGCTCAGGTGCGGACATCGCGGATCGTGAAGAGATAGATCGGTAGTGCGGACACCGCCACCAGCAGGAGGGCGGCAGCGCTGGCCCGAGTGTAGAAGCTCTCCTCGGCGGCGGCGAAGATGCGCACAGCCAGTGTCTCGAAGCCGGTGGGCCGCAGGAGCAGCGTGGCCGGGAGCTCCTTCATGGCGGTGAGGAACACCAAGGCTCCTCCCGTCAGCAACCCGGGTGACATCAGAGGGACCACCACGCGCCCCATGGTGGTGGACCAGCTCCTTCCCAGGCTGCGGCTGGCTTCTTCTAGATGGGGGTCGATCTGGCGCAGCGAGGCCTGAGCGGCCCCGGCCGCCTGCGGGAGGAAGAGGATCACGTAGGCGACGACCAGCAGCGGCAGGCTCTGGTAGATGGGAGGGCCGAGGCGGGCACCCAGGAACACCAGCGCCAGACCCACCGTGATGTGGGGCAGACCGTAGACTGTCCATACCGTTCGCTCCAGGGCGGCCGCCGGTCGGCTGGGGTGTCGGATCGTCAGCACGGCCACGGGCAAGGCGGCCACCACCGCCGCCAACCCTGCCAGCCCGGCTGCGGTGAGGCTCCGGAGAGCTTCGGGCCACACCGATCCGATGCTCTGCTGTTGCAGCAGGCCTCGGAGCAGCCACCAGCCGAGCACGGCCAGCGGCACCACCAAGGCGATGCCCATGAGCAGGGTGAGAAGCCCCAGCGCCAGGGTCCGTCCCCGGCGTCCGAGGGCGACCCGGCGGGGTGCCCGCGCCGGGCGCGGGCGGAAGTAGGCGGCGGGGCCACGGGTCATCCGCTCGGCCGCCAGCA
>JBFGJL010000053.1:0-7731 GCA_041577235.1 Acidimicrobiia bacterium
ACGCCGAGGCGACGCTGACGCCGGGTGACTCGGTTCGATTCGCCGGCTACGAGCTGACCTATGAAGGACCCTTCTTGCGGAACGAGCCCAACCGGGTGGTCACCGGGGCGGAGATCGTGGTGAGCGAAGGGGGAAAGGAAGTCTCCCGGCTCGAGCCTCGGATCAACCAGTACAACGGCCTCACCACCGGCATCGTCACCCCGGCCGTTCTCTCCACCACCGGTGGCGACCTCTACCTGACCCTGATCAGGATCGACGCCGAATCGATCAGCCTCGAGATGGACACCTCGCCCATGATCTGGCTGCTGTGGCTGGGGGGGCTGATCGCCGCCGCCGGTGGCATGTGGTCGACGGTGGCCCGCCGGCGGGGGCGGGTCGAGCTGGAAGCGAGCCGTGTCTGAACGCCTGCGCCAGGCCATCGCCACCGTCGTCACGGTCGGTCTGGCCGCCTTCGTCGTTCTGGGAGTGGTGACCGCTCCTCCCCGCTCACTCGATCGAGCCCAGGCGATCGGTGAGCGCATCAGGTGCCCGGTGTGTCAGGGGGAGTCGATCGCCGAGTCCCCGGCCGAGCTGGCCACCGACATGATGGCCCTGGTGAACGAGAAGGTGGAGGAAGGGTGGTCGGACCGCCAGATCGTCGCGCTGTTCACCTCCTCCTACGGCGAGGGCATCCTCCTCGACCCGCCCTGGCAGGGGGTGAACCTCGTTCTATGGCTGCTCCCGTTCGTGGCGTTGGTGGTGGGAGCGGTGGTGGTGCTCGGGCGCCGGCGCCGGGACCGGGGCTCGATCGATGTCTGATCAGGCCGAGCGGTTGCGGCAGGTGATCGGGGAGCGCCGGGACCAGGTCGAACGTGATCTCGCCGAGGTCGATCTCCAGCTGGCCGCCGGAGACCTGGACGAAGAGACCGCCGTACGACTGCGGGCGGCCTACCGGGCCGAGCTGGCCGCCGCCGACCGAGAGCTGCGGGATCTGGAGCTCGGCACCGGACCGCTCCCCGGGCGATCCCGGAGGCGAGTAGTGATCGGAACGGCGCTGATGCTGGTGGCGCTGGGCGGGATCGCCTTGCTCGCCGCCCAGGCGCTGGTCCTCCGTCCGGGAGGACCGATCACCGGCTTGAACGTCGCCGACGACCCGGTCGATCTCAGTCGGGTGAGCACCGAACAGATGGAGGCGGTCATCAACGCCAATCTGGACGATCCCAAGATCAACGGTATGAGAATGGCCCTGGCCAACCGCTACTTCGAACAGACCGAGTTCTCCGACGCCTTCCGCCACTACCAGGCGGTGCTGGAGAACGAGCCGACCACGGTCCAGGCTGCCCAGGCCCTCGGGCGGATGGGGTGGATGACCTATCAGAGCGGTGAGCCGGAGCTGGCGCACGACACCCTGGTGCGGGCCCTCGAGGTCGATCCCGACTACGGGGAGGGCAGCTACTTCCTGGCGTTGGTGCTCCTGTGCGGCCTCGACGACCACGAGCGGGCCGCCGGCTTGCTGGCCGAGGTCCGGGCACGGGCCGATCTCCCCGTCGAGCTGGTGCCAGAGGTCGAGGAAGCACTGGCCATCGCCCGGGGGGGCGGCTCATGCGCCTGACCGGGGCATCTGCCGGCTCGAGGGCCCGGTGGGTGGCCGGGGCGGCACTGGCGGGGGTGGCGGTGGTGGCAGTGGTGTTCGCCAGTCGCTTCGGGGTCGATCCGGGGCTGACCACCTCCCCCCTCATCGGCCGGCCGCAGCCGGCGCTCAACCTCCCCTATCTGGAGCTTGACGGATCGCTGGATCTCGCAAACCTGCGCGGCAACGTCGTGGTGGTCAACTTCTGGGCTTCCTGGTGCCTGGAGTGCCGGGTCGAGCACGACGCTCTCGTTGCCACCGCCCAGGCGTATTCGGACCAGGACGTCCGCTTCGTGGGGGTGGTGTTCCAGGACCGGCCGGAGGCGGCGACCGCCTTCCTGGACGAGCTGGGCCGAAGCGGCGTCACCGACTACGTGACCGATCCGGGATCACGGGCGGCCATCATTCACGGGGTGTTCGGCGTCCCCGAGACGTTCTTCGTCGATCCGGAGGGGATCATCGTCGCCAAGATCTCGGGCCGTACCGACTCGGTGCTGCTGGGGCAGACCATCGAGGCGATCAAACGAGGCGAGCAGCCCGGGGAACAGAAGGTCGGGGTGGTTCAGTCCGGACCAACCAGCTGAATCGATCAGAACGTGGCCAGCTGATCGAGGGCGGCCCGGATGTCGGCTTCCGGCCTGATTCCCGCCCAGGCGTCGACCACGACGTCGTCGCCGGTGATCAGCACGGTCACCGGCTGGTAGGGCACTCCGTAGGCGTCGAAGATCTGCTCCTCGGCATCGAGCCCCCAGACGATCCGTCCCGACGGCATGAGCTCGGCCGCCCGCTCGGCGGTCCGCTCCAGGGTGCTCTTCCAGGCCACGGCCACGAACGAGACCTGGTCGCCGTATTCCTGGGCCAGTTGGTCGACGACGGGCAACTCCCGCCGGCAGGTCCCTCACCACTCGGCCCAGAAGACCAGGTAGACCGGCTTCTGCTCGGCGCTCAGGGTGAAGCTGCCCCCGTCACCCAGCGCCAGGGTGAAGTCGGGCGCAGCCGGTCCGTCCGGCTGGCTGGTCGTATCCTCGCCCTGGTCGGCGGCGGCGGTGGTGGCCGGGCTGCCCGAATCGGTGGCGCCGGCAGTGGTCGGGGCGGAGGTGGCCGGGTCGGCGGTGGTGGGAACCTCGGTCGGAGCATCGGCGACGCCGCCGCCGCAGGCGGCCAGCAGCACGACCAGCGCCACGGCCGTCGTCACACGTCGCGTCACCAAGACTCCTCGGAGCGGGGACTACCAGTCTACGGCCGGGGTGGCGGCTACGAGAAGTCCGGTCCCGGATCGTTCAGCGATTGTTTCCCGATACGCAGTCGGCGCACCGGCCGGTGAGGGCGAAGTGGCCTCCCTCCACCACGAATCCATGCTCTTCCTCGACCGCTCCCAGCAGAGGGGCGAGCTTGGCCAGAGGGAGGTCTTCGGTGCGACCGCACACGTCGCACACGAGATGGTGGTGGTCCGCCTCGGCGCTCAGGTGAACCAGCCCGGGGCCGTGGCCCAGGTGCACGTGGTGCAGGTGCCCGAGCTGTTCGAGCACGTCCAACGTCCGGTAGACGGTCGAAGCATCGACCGGTCGTGCCAGCACGGCTGCGGCCCTCGCCTGGATGTCTGCCGCGCTCAAGTGCTCACCGACCGATTCGGCGATCACCGAGCAGATGGCCCGGCGAGCAGCGGTGACTCTCAGCCCTCCCGCCCGGAGAGCGGCAATCAGAGCGTCCGGCGGATCGGTCACGGAGCCCGATCGTACCGGGGAACCTTCGAGGTGGAGGATCATGCCTCGGCCGAACCCACCACGTGCACGACGGGGATGGAGAGGTGCCGCTGCAGACGGCTGACCGGGTCCAGCTTCAGCCAGCGGGAGGCCCCGGCCGGGAGGGTCGAGACCACGATCCCGTCGAAGCCACCGTCGCGGGTCTCGTCTTCGACCGCATAGACGGGATTGGGGTCGCCGACCCGGACGTCTTCGAGGGGCACCCCGTCGGCGAGCAGGAGCTCCCGGGCCCGATCTCCGGCCGTCTGGGCGGCCGCCCGGGCCTCGCCCTCCACCCAGCCGGGCAGGTGTTGGACCGGGGTAGCGGGGACGACCAGGAGGAAAGTCGCCTCCGGCTGCCGCTCCCGGATCTCCCTCAGGGTTTGCCGCAGTTCGGGGCTGGATGCAGTCTGGTGGGCGACCACCAGGTAGCGCGGCATGGCACCTCCCGCCAACCGACCAACCCAACGTACTCCGGGGACGACCGGATGGGAAGGGCTCAGACCCGGGAGCGGCCGTGGTCGATGAGCCGCTCCAGCACCAGCGCGGCCGCCCCCGAATCGACCGAGCGCTCGGCCAGCGTCATCGCTTCCCGAAAGCCGGGGGCCTGCCCGGAGGCGACGATGGCCGGTGCGGCGTTCACCAGGGCGATGTCACGCCTTGGCCCGGATCGACCACTCAGCACCTCCCGCACGATCGACACGTTGCGAGCGACGTCTCCCCCCAGCAGATCGGCGGGCCGAGCACGGGTGACGCCGAAATCCTCGGGGGTGAACTCCGCATGGGTGATCTCGCCGTCCTTGAGCCGGTAGATGACCGACGGCCCCGTCGTCGTCAGCTCGTCCAAGCCGTCCTCGCCGTGATAGACGAATGCGGACTCACCTCCGAGCCGCTGCAAGGCCCCGATCATCCGCTCGGCCATGGCCGGATCGGAAACCCCGACCGCCTGGCGGGTGGCGCCGGCAGGGTTGGCGAGTGGACCCAGGAAGTTGAACACGGTGGGGATCCCCAGCTGCCGCCGCACCGGACCGGCGTGACGCATCGCCGGGTGGTACTGGGGCGCGTAGAAGAACCCGAATCCCACCTCCCGCACCAGGTGGGCGGTCTCCTCGGGAGGAAGCTCGATCGGCACTCCCAGGCCCTCGAGGACGTCGGCCGACCCACACCAGGACGATGCCGAACGGTTGCCGTGTTTTGCCACCTTCACGCCGCTCCCGGCGGCGATGAGGGCGGCGATGGTGGAGATGTTGAAGGTGCCGGAGCGGTCGCCGCCGGTGCCGGCCGTGTCCACCACCGGGACTCCTACATCCACCTTGACCGCCGCCCGCCGCATCCCCCTGGCCAGACCGGTGATCTCGTCGACCGTTTCGCCCTTCATGCGCAAGGCGACGATGAAGGCGGCGATCTGGGCGGGCTCGGCCTCCCCAACCATGATCTGGTCCATGGCCGCTTCGGCCTGCTCGCCGGTGAGGTCCCGCCCCGAGGCCACCTGCCCCAGCGTCCCCGCCCAATCGAAGCCCGCTTCCTCCGCCACTCACACCTCTCCACTCGGCTTGCGGCGCACTCGGCGTCCGCGCTCACCCTGCCGGCTCTCGGCCGCGGACCGGGACCGTACCAGCGATCGCCTCCCCCGGTCCGGCCGCCGAAGGAGGGCTCCGTCCCTGGCTAGAATCCGACCCCGAGAACGTTCCCCAGGAGGACCGACCACGCTGTACTTCGCCTACACCGCCATGATCGCTCCCCAGCGGCTGTCGGCGGTCGCGCCCGACGCCGAGTTCAAGTTCATCGCCCACCTGCCCGAGACCCGATTGGTGTTCCCCCTCCTCGACGGCAGCTGGTCCGGGGCCCTCCCCTCGGTCCAGCCGGAAGCAGGCAACACGGTGTGGGGAGCGGTGTTCGAGGTTCCCGACGGCGCCCTGGACCGGATCCACGGCGCCGAACAGGCCGAGGGGCGGAATCCCACCAAGGCCTTTCAGGCGGTCGACCGGGAAGGCAAGCGCCACGAGGTGATCACCCACGTCCACGATCCGAAAGCGGCCAACGGCTCCGGTGACGACCCCTCACGCAGCTACATGGAGCTGGTGGTCGAGGGCGGGCGCCATTGGGGCCTGCCCACCGGCTGGGTGGCCGGGTTGGAGGAGTACGTGGAGGAACCCCTGTTCTGACCGGGCCCTGACCGGCCTCAGACCGTTTCGGCCGTTGCGGGCTCCGAGCCGAACAGCCGGTGCAGTCCCCAGGCGATGATCGCTCCGGCCAGCGGCGCCACCAGGTACACCCAGAGCCCGGGGGCGTCGGCTCCAACCAGGCCGGGCCCGATCGACCGGGCCGGGTTCACCGACGAGCCGCTGAAGGGGATGCCGGCGAAGTGCACCGCCGCCAACGTCAGGGAGATGGCGACCGGTGCGGCTCGGGGTGCGGTGCGGGTGGAGGCGAGGATCACCAGCACGAAGATGGCGGTGAGCGCCAGCTCCATCAGGAAGCCCGTTCCGGTCGACCCGTGACGGGTGTAGGTGCCGGCCACCGCCGCTTGATCCGCTGCGGCCAGGACCACCAGCGAGGCGACGATGCCGCCCACCACCTGGCCGATCCAGTAACCGATCAAGTCGGAGAGGTTGGTGCGGCCGTCGAGGAACAGCCCGAGCGTCACCGCCGGGTTGAAATGGCCGCCCGACACGTGACCGACCGCATAGATGGCTGCCAGCAGCCCCAGACCGAATCCGAACGGCACCACCACCAACACCAGGTTGGGTCCTCCGGCAGCGGCGATCGCCTGCGCCGCCAGGATCGACATCGAGCCGACGAAGACCAGGATGAACGTCCCGACCAGCTCGGCCAGATACTTGTTGATGACCATCTCATGCCTCCTCTCACCCCGGGCTTTGGGTCAAGCTACCCGTTTTCGCCCGGCCGCCCGAGGATCTCGCGAGGGCGCTTCGTACCTAGAGTGACCCGGTGCTGCTGAGCGTCCGGTGGGGAGCGGTCCTGTTGGGAGGGGTGAGCGGGTTGGTGACCACCGCCCTGATGGCCACGCTGACCTGGGCGGCCGCCGCCGCCCTCGGGGCCACCGACCCGGAATTGATCGGCCTCACCCTCGGGGTGGTGTGCGGCCAGGCGGTGGCGGGCTGGGTGGCCGGCCGACGCGTTTCCACCGCGGCCCGCTATCACGGCGCTCTGGCCGCCCTCGCCTTGTCGGCGCTGATCCTGTTCGGATCGGTCCGGGGCGGCAGCCCGGCCGGACCGGGGCGCATGGCGCTGCTGGCCGGCCTGGCCATCGTCGTCGGCGGGCTCGGAGGAATGGCCGGCGGCCGGGCGAGGCGGACCCGTCGCGACGCCTGACACCGGTCTAGGCCCTCGCCCGCCCACCCGAGCCAGGGCGACGCCGCCGGGAAGCTGTCCGTCCATTGGTGGTTGTATGCTGATGATGAGTTCGCCGGGCGGCCGCGGGTGCCATCGGCATCCGAGGAAAGTCCGGACTCCACAGGGCAGGGTGCTGGGTAACGCCCAGGCGGCGCAAGCCGACGGAAAGTGCAACAGAGAGCAGACCGCCGATGGCCCGCACGGGCACAGGCAAGGGTGAAACGGTGGTGTAAGAGACCACCAGCGTCCCGGGTGACCGGAACGGCTCGGTAAACCCCACCCGGAGCAAGGCCGAGCAGGGACAGGGTAGCCCGCCCGTCACGTCCCAGGTGGGCCGCATGAGGCCGGCGGCAACGTCGGTCCGAGATGGATGGTCGCCCATGGCGCCACGGCGCCGGGACAGAATCCGGCTTACAGGCGAGCTCATGATCGTCGAGGGGCCTTCGCCGGCCCCTCGACCTTTTGCTCAGCCCGGCTCGTCCACCGCCGGGGCATCCCGGGCCGCTTCCTCCACCTCGAAGAAGGCCTCGCGGGCGAAGCCGAAGCTTCGGGCGATCAAGTTGGACGGAAAGGACTGCACCCGGATGTTGTAGTCCCGCACGTTGGCGTTGTAGAGGCGCCGGGCCACCTGAATGCGATCCTCGGTGAGGCCCAACTCCTGTTGCAGCTGCAGGAAGTTGGCGCTGGCCCGTAGGGCCGGGTAACCCTCGGCGACCGCCAGCAGGCGGCGCAGATCTCGCACCAGCTCCTGCTCGGGGGTCTCCTGCTCGGGCACCGGACGCCCGTTGGTGGCCAGCGCGGCCGTCCGAGCCTCCGTGACCGCAGTCAACACCTCGCGCTCGTGGTCGGCGTAGCCGCGCACCGCCTCCACCAGGTTGGGAATGAGGTCGTAGCGGCGCTGCAGCTCGGTCTCGACGTTCGACCAAGAGTCCCGGATCAGGTTCCGCTGGCGGACGAACCGGTTGTACGACAGCAGCAGCCAACCGATCAGCAACCCGGCCGCTGCCAACAACACCCAGCCGA
>JBFGJL010000054.1:0-7677 GCA_041577235.1 Acidimicrobiia bacterium
ACGTAAGGTCATAAAGGAAGGACTCTCGAACCAGCGGGTGCGGCGCGCCACCCGCCGGCGAGCCGACACCTGGGATCGCATCAAGTTCTTGGTGTTGCTGACGATCCTGATCGCCGCCATCGTCGGCAACCAGGTCAATCCTCCCTTCGTGCCGGTCGGCGCCGCCGTCTCCGAGTTCCTCACCAGCACCCTTGGTCGGGTGCTGGCCTCCCTGGTGGTGATCGAACTGCTCCGCCAGATCCACTACCTGGTCTCGGAGCGGAGTGCCCGCTATCACGAGTTCTGGCAACAGACGTTCTTCGGTGGCATCGAGCGCGCCGCCCAGAAGCGTCTCTCACCCTGGACCCGGTTCCGGGTGGGGCGCTTCATCCGCTGGATCCTCTACGCAGTCATCTATGCCTACGTCGCCGACTACTTCCTCGATTCGGTCAGCGGGCCGTGGGAGGCGCTGGTCAACGCCCCCCGGATCATCGCGGGGGCCGTCTTCAACCCGGTCGTCCTCCAGGGTATTGCCATCCTGTTCTTCGTCGTCATGCAATTCGTGGCGATCTTCTGGTTCTTGTCTCGAGGCGGGACCGATGTGGTGATGCCGGAAGAGATCAAGACCCGGTTCTCCGATGTGTGGGGACAGGACCACGTGCTCGATCTCATCAGAGAGAACATCGCTTTCCTCGAGAAGCCGGACGAGATCGAAGCCAAGGGTGGCTACATCCCCGGCGGCATCCTCCTGTGGGGACCGCCCGGCACCGGGAAGACATTGATGGCCGAGGCGATCGCCGGCGAGGTCGGCAAGCCCTTCGTCTTCATCGAGCCGGGCGCCTTCATGAACATGTTCTTCGGAGTGGGGATCCTCAAGGTCAAGGGCCTCTACCGCAAGCTGCGGAAGCTGTCGCTGCGACACGGCGGGGTGATCGCCTTCTTCGACGAAGCCGACGCGCTGGGAAGCCGTGGAGCGCTGGGAGCTCCCGGCGGTGGCTTCCAGATGGACGAGACGGTGGCGGCCCGCCTCACCTGCAACGGTCTCTCCTACCTGAGTCCCCATACCCAGCGTTACCTGCTGGGTGATGGGAGGGCGGATCCGAATCAGCCGGAACAGGAGGGCAGGCGCCTCCGTGACAAGATCATGATGGGAGCCGGGATGGGGGGCGGGGGGATGGGGACCCTCCAAGCCCTGCTGACGGAGATGAACGGTCTCACCAAGCCCCGGGGGCTGGCCAACCGGATCCGCAAGCTGCTCGGCTTCCGCCCCAAGCCACCACCCAAATACCGCATCCTCCACATCATGGCCACCAACATGCCCAACGCCCTCGACGAGGCCATGCTCCGGCCCGGGCGCATCGACCGGATCTACAAGGTGGGATTCCCCTCCCGAGAAGGACGGCGCGCCACCCTCGAGGGTTATCTGGAGAAAGTCCGTCACGAGCTGGGCGAAGAAGAGATCGAGAAGCTGTCGGTGGTGACGCCCTACTACAGCGGAGCCAAGATCAAGGACCTGGTCAACGAGGCTCTGATCCTGGCGATTCGGGACGGACGCGACACGATCCGCTGGAAGGACATCTGGCGGGCCAAGTCGCTCAAGGAGCTGGGCCCGCCCGAGGATGTGGAGTACATCGAGCGCGAACGCCACGCAGTGGCGGTGCACGAGGCAAGCCACGCCGTGGTTGCGCACCTGCTGGGGGCGCACCGGATGATCGACATGGTCACGATCGAGAAGCGGGCCAACGCCTTGGGGATGGTTTCGAGCATCAAGGCGGAGGACCGGGTGACCCAGTGGCGCTCCGAGTTCGAGGCCGACGTGATGGTGTCGCTGGCCTCCCTGGCCGGGGAGCGGATGTTCTTCTCCGGCGACAACTCGTCGGGGGTGTCCGGTGACCTCAGCAACGCCACCACCTTGGCAGCTCTCATGGTCGGAGCCTGGGGTATGTCGGATCAACTCAACAGTTTCATGGGCACGACCAGCACCGGGATGGGCCAGCCGGCCAACCCAGTCAGCGCCGCCCTCTCCCGGCGAGACGAGAAGATCGAAGAGCGCCTGAGCGAGCTGTACGGCCGAACCTGGGCGCTGCTGGAGGGCAACCAGGACAGGGTGATGGCGGTGGCGGCCGCCCTCGAGGAGCACAGGACCATTTCCGGCGAGGACGTCGCCGAGATCATGGGCACGCCGGCTGGGGAGCAGCTCGTGCGGGACACGCCCGGTTGGAGCTCGATCGATGCCGAAACCGCCGCCAACCGCCGCAAGGAAGCGCTGGCCCGACTGCAGCGACGGCGCCCTGAGGGGGTGGCGGCCGACACGGTCGCCAGCCGCCAGCCCGCCGAGGCCGATCCGAGGGACGGCGGCGGGACCGGCTGAGCCCACCTGGGTCGGGCCGGACCTCCTGACCGGTCACCATCCGGGGTCGCGCATCTGCGCCCGGCAGTTCAGGGCAACCGGGACCGGCTCGGCGTCGGAACCGGGCTCGGTGATCACCAGGCGGGTGCCCGAGTCGAGCAGCACGTTGGTGCCGTCTCCCACCGGCCACAGCTGCGACACCGACGTGAGGTCGAGGCCGGGGAGGTCGAGAGCCACCACCTCTTGGCTGGTGAGATCCACAGCGGAGAGGCCGCTGCCGTCGACCGAGCGGAAGGCAATCCGCTGCTCGTCGTGCCAGCCGGTGACCACCATGCCATCCAGAGCAGGGATCGTCTCCATGTCCGTCACCGGGCCTTCGGCGTCCACCAGGGTGTAGCTCAGCTGCCCGGCGGCGGGGTCTTCGGTCAGAGCGATGAGCGCCGAGGACCGGTCGATGCTCCGAAAGCCGGTCACCGGGTTCAACGCGCGCCCGCCGGGTCCGTCACCCGGCGTCCACTCCCACCGGGGCGCTCCGGTCGCCGGGTCGATCGCGACCACCGTCTCGCCGGAGACCGTGACCAACACCAGATCGCCCACCATCGTGAGCACGCTCGTAGCAGGGCGATCGCCGAGGTCCAGTCCCGTCCGTGTCCCCGAGCCCAGCTCGACCAGGGCGGAAGTGGCTCCAGCGGCGGTCTGTTCGACCAGGTAGATGCGGCCGGGCGCCGGCAGCCAATCGCCTTCGGGGGTGCTCATCCCCAACCTCTGCCAGCGGCGTGAGGTGGGATCGAACAGCAACAGCTCTCCGCTCAAGTCCACGACCCGCGTGGTCGCCGACGGCTCGATCCCGTCCACGGGCAGATCGGCGGGGGCAACGGCCGCATAGGAGGTGCGCACCAACACCCCCAGGCGAGGTTGGTCCGGATCGTCGGGACTGGAGCGCAGGCCCAGTTCGGCCGACTGCGTCTCACCGTCCCGCTCGAACACCACCGCCACCCTATCGCCGGGGCTCCAGGTGCGGAGTGTCGACAGGAGATCTTCGACCCGGAGAACGGTGACGCCGCCCACCTGGCGGATCACGTCGCCCGGTTCCAGCACCCCGGCGGCGGCGCCGTCGGACTCGACCTGAACGAGTTCGGCTCCGTCGCCCTCGCCCACCGTCACCATGCACGGGGCGAGCGGTTGGATCACGTCGGCCAGCCGGGGCAGTTCGCTTCGCTCGGGCGGCCGCTGGCTCACGCACCCCGCCCAGCCCACGGCCGCCGTCACGACCAGGACGACCAGTCGGCTCCGCACCCGGTCAGACTACCGGTGGATCATTCCTCGGCACCGGTGGCGTCAGGCTCGTATCCCGACCCTCCGGTTCAGATGATGCGACGGCCGGTGATCTCGTCTGGAACGATGCTGACCCAGCGATCGCGGGCGACCGAGTCGGCCCACACCGAGAGACCCAGACTCCTGAGTTCCTGCAGCTCGTCGGGGTCCATCACCTCGGTGGCAGTTCCCCGCACCAGCACGCTCCACCCCTTGCGGGCCTCCTCGTCCCAGCCGTCGACCTCAAAGGCCACCGCGGCGCCCAATGCTGCCGCGTCCAGCTTCTCGCCCGTCGTCGTGCGGAACACCACCCGATTGCGATGGAAGCGAAAGTTGACGGGGAAGATCACCGGCTGGCCGGCGGCGATGAAGGCGATCCGGCCGATCGTGGTCTCGCTCAGCAGCCGCCGGCAGGTGTCGAGACTCAGCACCTCCAACCCACCTCGGTCCATCATCGGTTGCTCGCTCACGCCGATCTCCCTACCCGCGGAAGTTGATGAACTGCAAGGGAACACGGTAGTCGAGCTCTCGCAGGCTCCGGATCACCGCTTGCAGATCGTCCCGGTTCTTGCCGGACACTCGCAGGCTGTCGCCTTGGATCTGCACCTGCACCCTGGCCTTCCCGTCGCGAATCCGCTTGGCCAGCTCCCGCGCCGCCTCACCATCGATCCCCTGGTTGACCTGGAACGTGGAGCGGAAGCGCCCGCCCGCGGCCGGCTTCGGGGCACCACCCGAGATCGCCCTGGGTGACACCTGCCGCCGAACCAGCTTCTCATGGAGCACGTCGACCGCGGCCGCCAGGCGCGGCTCGGTCGACGACTCGACCTGGATCTCGGCTCCGGCGAGCTCGACCCGGGAGTCGGTCCCTTTGAAGTCGTAGCGGTTGGCCAGCTCGCGTCCGGTCTGATCGACCGCGTTGCGGACCTCCTGCAGATCCACCTGGGAGACGATGTCGAACGAAGGCACGCCGGGACGTTACTAGTCATTTCTCGGATCCTCGCTTTGGACACGCTGAGTGGGCACAAACGCGCCTACAGTGGTAGAGAGGCAGCACGGGAGAGCTGGGATGGTGAAGAACGCGTTCATCGGCATCGTGGCCCTCTTGCTGCTCCCGGTGGCGACGGTGGCCGCCCTCAGTGCCGGAACCGGCGTGCTGAAGGGGACGTTGGAGACGGCTACCGATGCCACTCGGGTCTACGGCTACTCGCTCGCCGATCTGGAGGCGCTGCCGGAGGCGTCGCTCAGCGTGCCCGCCTCCACCCGGATCGGGACGATCGCGATCGAAGCCAGCCGCTTCACCACCGGCGGTGAGTACCCGGCGCTGGCCGGGGGCACGTACGGCACCCACCTGGAACGGCGAGACGTTCGGCAGTTCTACGACGACCAGCTGGAAGCCAACGGGTGGGAGCCGATGACCCTGACCGACCTGTACCGGGCCAACTTCCGTGAGACCGCCGCCCTCACCTGGTCGAAGGGCGATCTGGTGATGCGCTTGTCGTTCCTCGACACCGACCAGCTGGCGACCACTTATCGAACCGTCTACCGGACCCAGCTGCAGCCCATCGAGCCGGCCGGCAACGCCTGACCCCACCCCGGACTAGGTTCCGAATCATGATCGTCCGCAGCGCCGCCCTGCAGGATCTCTCCACCATCGGCGAGATCGGGCGCTCCGCCATGCGAGACACCTATCAGGGTCTGCTGAAGGCGATCACCGTCGAGCAATGGTTGGAGACGGCCTACTCCATGCCGGCCCTGCTTCGCCGTTGGGAGGATCACCCCATCTTCGTCGCCGAAGACGGCTCCGAACTCATCGGATTCGCCGACGCGTTCCTCCAAGACGACCACATCGTGCTCAGCGCCATCTACACTCGGCCGGCGGCTCGGGGACGCGGCGCAGGGACTCGCCTCCTCGACAGAGTGCGCGGACTCGACCCGTCCGCTCCCGTGAGCTGTGACGTGATCCTGGGCAACGTCAAGGGAGAGTCCTTCTATGAGGCACGAGGGTTCGTACCGGGCGAGATCGTCCACACTGCGTTGTTTGGAGAGCCGGTGATCGAGCGGCGCTGGTGGCTTCCCGCCAAGACTCCCCCGAGACGCCTGGCAGCCCGCTCCCGTTGACCATGGCCGAGACCGCGGTGTTCCCCCGGGTACTGCTTCACGACCACCTCGATGGAGGGGCGCGGGTGGAGACGGTGTTGGCCCTGGCCGAGGAGAGCGGGTACGAGGGTCTGCCGGGGGGCGACGTCGAGGGTTTGCGCCGCTGGTTCTATCAGGGTGATTCCGGCTCGTTGGAGCGCTACCTCCAGGCGTTCGATCACACGGTTGGAGTCATGCAGACCGCCGATGCCCTCACCCGAGTGGCCCGCGAAGCAGTTGTCGACCTGGCCGCCACCGGTGTCGTCTATGCCGAGCTGAGGTTTGCCCCCGTCCTGCACACCGCCGGCGGCCTGGCACCGGAGGAGGTCGTGACCGCCGTTGCCGCCGGCATTCGCCAAGGCAGCACCGAGACCGGGACCGAGATCGGGCTGATCCTGGACGCACTCCGTCAGCACGACGGGTCCGAGGCCATCGCCCGGCTGGCGGTCGACAGCCGGCCGCTGGGGGTGGTGGGATTCGATCTGGCCGGGCCCGAGCGGGGATATCCGGCGGACCACCACCTGGCCGCCTGCCGGATCGCCCGGGAGGGCAATCTCGGGCTCACCATCCACGCCGGCGAGGCCGACGGACCCGACAGCATCTGGCGAGCCCTCCAGCGCTGTTATGCCCACCGCCTGGGTCATGGGGTGTACATCGTCGACGACTGCCGGCTGCAGGACGGGGAGATCGTGGAGCTGGGTCCGGTCGCTTCGTACGTTCGCGACCACCAGGTCGTACTGGAGGTGAGCGTCATCTCCAACCTGCACACCTCGGGCTGGGGTCCGGCCGAGCATCCGGTGGGGGCATTGCATCGGGCCGGGTTCGCGATCACCATCAACACCGACAATCGCCTGATGAGCGAGACCACCCTCGATCGCGAGTTCGAGCTGTTGCGCCGGCACCATGGTTTCACCACCGCCGACGAGCTGGCGGTCACCGAGCGGGCGATGCAGGCCTCTTTCGCTCCCTACGAGACCAAGCGTCGATTGATCGAGGACATCATCCGTCCTGCCTATCACGCCCACCTGTGACACGGCCGAGGTGCCGGTCGATCCAGGCGACCACGTCGGCCACCACATCAGGGCCTTCGGGTTCGCTCAAGCACTCGTGGCGGAGGTTGGGATATAGCTTCCGCTCCACCTTCGGCAGGGCGGCCAGGGCGAGGCTGTGCTGGGGGGGAACCACGGTGTCGGCGGCGCCGTGGATCACCAGCGTCGGGATGTCGAGTCGGGAGAGGGAGGCGGCGTTCTCTCTGATGGCCGCGAAGCCGGCAGCTCCGAGCCCGACCGTGCTCTTGGTCAGCACCAGCGGGTCGGCGAAGTACGCCTCAGCCACCGCCGGGTCACGGCTCAGCTGGTCGCCTCTGATGTCGTTGGGGAGGGCGAGTGTGGGCAGCAGCCGTCGCAGCCAGCCCGACGCCACTTCCTTCCACGCCGCCAGGCCGTGGCCGGTGACCGGAGGGGAGCTGAGCACCAACAGGTCGGGCTGGGGACGGTCGGAGAGGGCATAGCTCAGGGCGATGGCACCGCCCAGCGACTGTCCGAACAGGACCTTGGTGCCGTCCAGCTCGGCCAGCTCGGCCTGGACCGCATCGAGGAAGACCGACCACGAGCTGGCATGACCCCGCCGGCCACCCGACCGTCCGTGGCCGGCCAGGTCGAAGCTTCGCACCGCCAAGCCCGCCTCGGCCAGCATTCGACCGGTGCGCTCGTGGCGGCCCGAGTGCTCTCCCAGGCCGTGGACGATGAGCACCCACGCCCGGGGCGACCCGTCAGGTGTCCACGTTCTCACCAGCCGGGCGTCGTCCCCGGATCCCACCACCGTCGTCCGGCTCTCCACCGCCTACCTGCCTCTCAATCGTCGAACCAGGTGATCCGAAGGTTGCGAGCCGCCGCCGC
>JBFGJL010000055.1:0-7605 GCA_041577235.1 Acidimicrobiia bacterium
TGCTCCACCAGCTCGGGATGGGCGGGCGTGGGGGCGGCGATGAGCCATGCTTCGAGGTCGTCCCGCTCCAGCAGGTCGCGGGGAGACGGGTACGCGGTGGCTCCCGTGGCGGCAGCCACCCGGCCGGCCAGTTCGACATCCGGGTCGGCTACCGCCACGAGCTCCACTGCCGCCGACCCGGCCAGCGCCCGGGCGTGGAACGAGCCCATGCGCCCCGCTCCCACCAGCGCCATCCGTACCGCGTCGGCCACGGGCCGATGCTATCCGGGTGCGACGGGGTGAATGGGAGCTCCTCGTCACGCCGGCGTCAAACCCCGCTCCAGCGCCGCCACCATCCATCGATAGCTCCGGTCGAGGTCGATCTCCAACCCGAAGCCCGACCAGCTCTCCAGAGTCACGAAGCCGTGGAGGGCGCTACGGACGGCGCGGGCGGCGTGGATCAGGTCGTCGCCGCCCAGCCCGAAACCGGTCAAGAGGGCAAACACCGGCTCCAGGATCCGCGCTGCTCGCTGCTCGTAGTCGGGATCGCCGGGACGGGTCACCTGGGTGAGGGGATAGACCCCGGGGTGGGCCCGGGCATACTCGCGGTAGGCGGCGGCCAGGCCATGGAGGGCGTCCGATCCGGCCCGCCCCATCACCGCCGTCCGGCAGACCTCGGCCAACTCTTCGAGACCATCCAGCGCCACCAGGCGCACGAGCCCTTCCAGCCCGTCGATGTGGTTGTAGAGCGATGGCGGCCTCACCGCCAACTCCTCCGCCACTCGGGCCAGAGTGAGAGGAACTCCCCGATCGAGCAGGTCGGCGGCCGTATCAGCGATGCCGCCGGGAGTGAGGCCGGCCCGACCCATCAGTCCAGCCGGCCGATCAGCGCCAGCATCGACGTCCCGACCCGTTCCGGTTGCTCGACATGGGGGTAGTGACCGGCCCCCTCCACCAGCAGGTGATCTCCCCCCAAGGCGCTGGCGACGGCCACGGCTTCGCCGGCCGGATCGGCGAAGTGCCCGTCGGCCGTGCCGAACACGGTCAGGCTGGGACGATCGAAGCGGGCGATGCGGTCGTCCAGTCCGTCCCGATCCGCCACCAGGGTCTCCCGCACTGCCCTTCGCCGGGAAGGGTCGGCCAGCATGACCCGCAGCCGCCTGACCTCCTCGTCCAGATCCGGCGGTGGCGAAGCTCGGTACCAGCTGCGGTAGAGCCTGGCCCACAGCCCGGCTGCCCAGGGTCCGCGCAGCAGGGTGCTGATCGCCATCCGCTGGAGCCGGCCCTGCACAGAGCGGTCGGCGTGCAGGTGAGGGCTGATCGCGACCACCCCGTCGACCAGGTCGGGGCGCTCGGCCGCCGCCCACACCGCCGCCGCCGGGGCGAAGGAGGTACCCACCACCACCGCCGGGCCCCCGCCGACCTCCTCGATCAGGCGGAGGAGAGCCTCGGCCGTGGCTTCCACCGTGTACCGGACCGCCGGCGGCGAGTCCCCGTGTCCGGGGAGGTCGGCGGTCACCACCCGGTGACCGGCCCCGGTCAGCCCCCCGGTCAAGAACCGGTACTCGCTGCGCAGGTCGCCGGCGCCCGGCAGCAACACCACCAGCCGGCCGGAGCCACCGCTGTCGTCGAAGGCGAGCGGGGAGGGCCGGGTCGACGCCTCCATCGGAGCCTCCTCGAGAACCTAAGTATCTTAGTTTTTATCCTATGTCACTTAGTCTGTCAAGACCGGCCGGCACCAGGGGTCCGCCCGCCGCCGTTCGTCCGCCTCCTCATTGGGGAGGAAGGGTCAGGCCAGCGGACGGGTGAACAGGACCGGGTCGCTGACCCCGAGGGCGTCTCCCATCCTCCCGATGTTGAGAAAGGTGGTGATGACGGCGGCCAGCTCCACCAGCTGGCCGTGATCCCAGTTCGCCAGCAGCGGCTCCCAGATGTCGTCTCCGGCCTCGTTGGCGTCGATGGCGATCTGCTCGACGAGGGCGAATACCGCCTTCTCGGCATCGGTGTAGTGGGGGCTGTCGATCCAGATCGAGTTGTTGAGGTCCCCGAGCCGTTCGGACGAGTTCCCCAGGTCTTCGGCCAGCTTCTCGTGGGCCCCGTACCCGTAGTAGCAGCCGGTGGCACGCAGCGTCTTCAGGATGACCAGCTCTTTGAAGGCCCACGACACGCGGCCCTCCCCGAGCGCCTCCATCATGAACTCGGTGATCGAGTTGCAGAACGCCGGGTTGGTGGCCAGTGCCTTGACCAGATTGGGCACGTGGCCGAAGTAACTCTCGGCCAGCTTGTAGATGTTCGAGACCTCGGGAGTCGGGGTCTCGATCATGGCAGTGGCGGGCATCGCTCATCCTCCTCAGGAGCTCGGGGCCTGGGCCAGGAAGTGGTCCAGCTGATGTTGGGAGCCCTCCGAGGTGGGTGGCTCGACGGCGAACAGCACCGGTTCGTGGCCATAGAACACGTCCTCGAGCTCCACCCCCAGCGAGTCACCGAACTTCGACACCTGCAAGTAGGCGCCGATGGTGGCGACGATCTCCACGATTTGACCGTCGTCGTAGTGCTCCTTCACCCGGGCCCACACCTCGGCCGGGATCTTCTCGGGATCGATCACGACGTGGGCACACAGGTCGAGGATGGCCACCTCGGCCGGGGTGTAGTGGGAGGATTTGCGATACTCGACCCCGACGATGTCCGCTTGCTTCTCCTTCGAGACCCCGAGCCGGCCGGCGACCACCTCGTGCTGGGTCACGCAGTACAGACAATCTCCCATCTTGGTCGACTTCAGGATCAGCAGCTCCTTGTCGACCCAGGTCACTTGCCCGTCCTGGAGGATGTCGAAGTAGATCTGCCACATCTTGTCGGCGATCTCCGGGGCGTTTCCGGTGATCTTGAAGATGTTGAGCACCATCTGGAATCGCAGCTTGGCATCGTCGTAGATTCGCTTGGTCACCGGGTCGGCCTGTTCGGGTTCGATGTAGGGCAGTCGGGCCATGCCATCACCTCCGTCTGGCGGTCGGGCGGACGCCTTGGTTTTGGAGCACCCGCTTCAGTATGGTGTTGTAGCGCCTGCCGGCAGCGGCGTCAACCACGCAGTGCGGTTGAACACACGCCGAACGCACCACGTACACTCGAGCACCACATGGAACAGACCCCTACCGTCACGCCCGGGCGCCCTCGCAGCTTCGACGAGGGACGAGTGCTGGACGCCGCCTTGGAGCTCTTCTGGCAGCAGGGCTATCGGGGTACCTCGACCCGCCAGCTGGAGGTGGCGCTCGGCCTGAGCCAGTCCTCCCTCTACAACGCCTTCGGCTCCAAGCACGGCCTGCTCGCCGCCGCCCTCGACCGTTACGAGGCCCGCCTCGACGCCGAGCTGCTCCGGCCGCTCGAGTATTCGGATCAGGGCCTGGGCGCCATCGACGCCTTCCTCGACGCCCTGGCCCACTGGGTCACCCACGACGGCCGGCGCGGCTGCATGATCATCAACCTGATGGCCGAAGACGGCGGAGCGTCAGACGCCATCACTCAGCGCACCCGGGCATACCGGCAGCGGGTGCGGACCGCCCTGCGGGGCAGCCTGGAGCGAGCCGCCCGGCTGGGCGAGACCGACGAGGGCTCGCTCGACGCGCGGGCCGAGATGCTGTTCGGTCTGGTGCTCGGCCTCAACATCGCCGCCCGGGGAGGCGCCGCTCGTTCCGAGATCGACGGCTTGCTGGCTGCAGCCCATCACGCCGTGGCCGGGTGGCAACTCGCCGCCGGTTGAGATCGCCGGCCGCCCGTCAGTCCGAGCCGAACGGCGCGAACCCGCGATCGGGGGCGGGATCGACGCCGATGCTCAGCAGGTAGCGTCGGCGCTGTTGGTCGATGCGGTGCCACTCGGCGGCGTCGGCATCGGTGATGATGGCCGGGGGACCGGAACGAAGGCGGTCCGGGATCCCGGGCTCGAACCGCCACCAGGCTTCGGGACGTCCCCACAGATCCCACCGTTCCATGAACTCGTCCCTGGTGGCCCTCCAGGCCCGCGCCGCCTCTTCCAGCGACCCGAAGGTTGCCTCCAGCTCTTCGTCGCTCCCGAACGTGAAGACTCGGAAGTGCTCGAAGGGGATGTCTTGGCTCCCACGCCTGCGCATCCCGTCAGTATCACCCATGGAGCTACCAACGTGCGTCGCCTCCCGCCCTCCGATCGGGAACGGTTCCTTCTGCCACTCTCGTCGGGGCGCCGCCCACGCCATCCCGGTGAGCAGCGGTACAGTGCCCTGCATGGCCGAGATCGAAGTGCGGTCGCTCGGCGGGGACGACTACTCGGTGATCATCACCGAGGCTGCCTCGTCGAGCACCCATCAGGTGACAGCCACAGCCGCCGAGGTGGAGCGGTTGGGAGGTGGCGTCCCGGCCGAGGAGCTGATCTCGGCGTCATTTCGCTTCCTCCTCGATCGGGAGCCGAAGGAGTCGATCCTGCCCCGCTTCGAACTCGGCGTGATCCAGCGTTACTTCCCCGAGTACCCATCGCGGATCGGTGACTATCTCTGAGGCCTGATCCCGGATCTTGGCCCCAGCCGCAGGGGGACCGACTCGCCCCGGCCTGGAGCCGGCCCCGTCGGGCTGGTAGAACCAGGCGGATGACCGTCCCCACCCGCCGCCGCCGGAACGCCGACCGCAAACCTCGCCCGGCACGGGTCACAGCCGAGGATCGGCCCCATGGACGCTGACCTGATCAGGTCCCTGGCCGGACGCGGCGTCTCGATCGGGACGTGCTCCTGGACCGACCCCACCCTGGTCCGATCCGACGCCTTCTACCCAGCTCGGGAGATGTCGGCCGAGGAGCGCCTCGGCTTCTACGCGGAGCGATTCCCGATCGTCGAGGTGGATTCGACGTACTACGCGCCACCGTCGGAGCGGGTGGCAGGGCTGTGGGTGGAGCGGACCCCGGCCGATTTCACCTTCGACATCAAGGCCTTCCGCCTTCTCACCCAGCACCCCACCCCGCTCGGCTCGCTGTGGAAAGACTTGCGGGGGGAGGTGCCCGCCGAGTTGCAGGCGAAGAAGAACTTGTACATGCGAGACCTCCCCCGTTCGCTCCAGGCCGAGGCGGTCGACCGGTTCGCCCGAGCGCTGCTCCCGCTCCACTCGGCCGGGAAGCTGGGGGTGGTCCTCTTCCAGCTCCCGCCGTACGTCTACCCGAATCGAGGATCGTTCGGCTACCTGCGCTGGGTGGCTGAACACCTCGACGAGTATCAGCTGGCGGTGGAGTTCCGGAACGGCCGCTGGCTCGACGACCAGCACCACGACGAGACCCTCGACTTCCTGGAACGACACCGGCTGGCCTACGTGTGCGTGGACGAACCGCAGGGCTTTCGCTCCTCGGTCCCGCCGGTGGCGGCGGTCACCGCCCGGGTGGCCGAGGTCCGGTTCCATGGCCGTAACGCCGAGACGTGGGAGGCGAGAGGTATCACGGCCGCCGAGCGTTTCCGCTACGACTACACGGACGAGGAGCTGGCCGAGTGGGTGCCCCGAGTGGCGACCCTGGCCGAGTCGGCCGACCGGGTGCACGTCTTGATGAACAACTGCTACGCCGACTACGGCATCCGCTCCGCCACCGCCTTTGCCCGGCTCTTGGCCGGCGCCGGCTGGTGAGAGATCGAAACGGGGCCGGCCCCGACCCGCGGCCGTGACCAATGGTGCCGTCCACCGGGCGCAGGCCAACGGCGCCCGATCTCGCGGCTGGGCCGCTCGGCCGGCCGCTCAGTCGGCCCGGGAGGCCGACGGGTACGGCTGAGCGACCAGGTCCACGGTGGGACCGTCGCGGGTGACCAGCATCAGCAGCCCGGGCAGCACGGTGAGGGTGGCGACCAGGGCCATGGCGATCATGATGGCGGTCAGGAACCCGTAGACGGCGAACATCGGCATCGGGGCGAAAGCCATGATGGCAAAGCCGATCACCGAGGACACCGCAGACGCAGCCAGCGCCGCTCCGGTGCCGGTCCCAGCCGCGTTCATGGCTCGGGCGCGGACGTGGAGACGCTGCAGCTCCTCCCGGTATCTCATGACGAAATGGATGGCGAAATCGATGCCGATCCCGATCGAGACCGCGCCGATCGTGGCCGTGACCACATTGATGCCGTACCCGCCCAGGTGCATGAAGGCATAGAGCCACGACACCACCACCAGGATGGGGACGATGCTGACCAGGGCCAGCCGCAGCGAGCGCATGAACGCGGCGGCGATCACGAAGCAGGCCCCCACCGAGAGCGGGAGAGCGATGGCCAGAGCTCTGACGATGGCGAGCAGTTGCTCGTCCCGGACGATCGCCGACCCGGTGAGGATCACCCGGGCATCGGGATCGGCCGCTCGAAGCTCGCCTTCCAGGTCCTCGACCAATGGCTCGAGGCCGGCCCGGGCCACGGCGATGTTCTCTTGTGACCGGCTGCCGACCACGGCCGCTCCCAGCAGCGTCGCCAGGCGCTGATCGTCGTCTGGGTCGAGCCACAGGCTGGTCTGCACCATGTCAGGTGTCCGCGCCAGCCGTTGGGCGTCGAGCGGGACGCCGGCCTGGCGGGTGAAGCCGTACACGGCGGCGACCTGGTCGGAGCTGTCGGGCAGGCCATCACCGTCGGCGTCCGTGATCGCCACCCCGGTGACTGCCTCGATGGCGCCGAGGGCGAAGGGGCTGTCCATCACGTCCGTGACCACATCGAGCACGCCCCGATCGAGCTGAGTGAGGCCGTCGTCGTCGACGGCCAGCTGGGGATTGTCGAGGGCGTTGACCCGCTCGGCGAAGCTCCGAAGTGCAGCCAGCGCCGAGGGCTGGGTCAGGTCACCCTCGACGTACACCGCCGCCGGTTCGCCCCCCTGCTGTCCGACGTGCTGATCCAACTTGTCCAGCGAGACCACCACATCGGTGTCGGCGGCGAAGAAGTCCTTGACGTCGAATCGGGCCTCGATGCGCAGGGCCACCACCACCGCCGCCGCGCTGATCAAGAGCACGATCGGCAGGACCACCCAGCGGCGGCGCGCCATCAGCTCGACTGCCCGACCGAGCCGAGGCGCCAGCACCGGCCGGCCTCCGGCGGTGGGGACGCCCTCCTCGGGGGTGCGGCGCCGGATGAACCAGTAGGGCAGAGCGATGAACAACGCGAGGTAGAGAGCCAGGCCGGCAACACCGAGGGCCGGGACCAGGTAGACGAGGAAGAGCACCACCGCCATGGCGGCGGTGGCGGCGGCGCCGGAGGCGGCCGAGCGGCCGAGGCTGCGGAGCCGGGTAGCCGGCCGTTCGCCCACCCCCTCGTCGATGCGCATCACCACCAGCGGGGTGACGATGCCGAGCATGAAGAACGCCGCCACCAGCGCCAGAGCTGCGCCGATGCCGAACTGGATGATGGATTCGATTCCCGCCGAGACGTTCGACAGGAATGCCACCGAATCGGACAGGAGAGCGAGCACCAACGCCGCCAGCACCCCGCCCAACCCGACCACGAACGCCACCCGGGGCCGGTCCCCGTGCAGGGCCTCTTCCCGGTAACGACCGATGGCGTGGTAGGCGAAATCGATGCCGAACGAGATCATGGCGATCGGAACGATGAAGCTGAGGATCTGGTCGGTCTCGAGTCCGATCAGGTTGGAGAGCCCTTTCAGCCA
>JBFGJL010000056.1:0-7473 GCA_041577235.1 Acidimicrobiia bacterium
CGGCGCTCGGGTGGTGGTCAACGATCTGGGCTCGGCGGTCGATGGGACGGGGGCGGACCAGATGGCGGCCGACACGGTGGTCGACGAGATCAAGACCGCCGGCGGGGAGGCCGTCGCCAACTACGACTCGGTCGCCTCGCCGGAAGGAGGAGCGGCGATCGTCCAATCGGCGCTGGATGCCTTCGGCACCCTCGACATCGTCATCTCCAACGCCGGGATCTTGCGCGATCGCAGCTTGGCCAAGCTGACGGTCGAGGAGCTGCGGGCCGTGCTGGGGGTTCACCTGGAAGGCGGCTTCTACGTCTCGCTGGCCGCCTTTCCGGTGATGAAGGAGAGAGGCTACGGCCGCTTCGTCTTCGCCTCTTCCAACGCCGGGATCTTCGGGAACTTCGGCCAGGCCAACTACGGCTCGGCCAAGATGGGCCTGGTGGGCCTCTCCAACGTGCTGGCCATCGAAGGAGCCAAGTACAACATCCTCTCCAACGTGATCGCTCCCATCGCCAAGACCCGCATGACCGAGGACCTGTTGGGCCCCTTCGCCGACATGCTCGATCCCGCCCAGGTGATGCCCATGGTCGTCTACCTGGCATCGGAGGCGAATCAGGACACCCACCAGATCTTCACCGCCGGGGGAGGCCGCTACGGGCGCATCTTCATCGGGACCAATGCCGGCTGGTTCGCCGGCCAGGGGGTGGTGCCCAGCGTCGAGGAGGTGCGCGACCATCTCGACGAGATCCAGGACCTGGCCGACTTCGAGATTCCGATGAGCTCGAACGACGAGATCATGCTGCTCGCCAAGATCATGCAGGGCTGAGCCGATGCCGATCGATCTCGACCAGGCCTTGGGAGCCGGCCTGCCGGAGGTGGAGAGCTCCTGGGATACCGACGACGTGATCCTCTATCACCTGGGGGTGGGAGCCGGGGTGCCTCCCACGGATCCGGGGGAGCTGGCCTACACCTACGAGGGGAACCTGAAAGTGCTGCCCAGCTTCGCCAGCGTTCCCGTCTTCCCCGCCCTGATGGGGGTGGCATCGGTTCCCGGGCTGGACATCAGCCTGGCGACGTTGCTCCACGGCGAGCACGAAATCGAGGTGGTGCAGCCCATCTCGCCCTCCGCCCGGGCCGTCCACGATGGGCGGGTGGCGCACATCTACGACAAGGGGAAAGGGGCGCTGGTGGTCGTCGAGGTCGGCAGCCGTGATGAAGCCGGTGAGCCCCTGTTCGTGAACCGGGCGTCGCTGTTCCTGCGGGGCGAGGGCGGCTTCGGGGGCGAGCCGGGCCCGCCGGCTCGGTTCGAGGCTCCCGCCCGTCCTCCCGACCTGGAGGTGGAGAGCCCCACCCTTCCGCAGCAGGCTCTCCTCTACCGGCTCTCGGGCGACAAGAACCCGCTCCATGCCGACCCCGCTTTCGCCGCCTTCGCCGGCTTCGAGCGGCCGATCCTGCACGGGCTCTGCTCCTACGGCGTGGTCTGCAAAGCGGTGGTCGATCGGGCCCTGGACGGAGACGTCGGCCGCCTCCGCCGGTACCGGGCCCGCTTCGCCGGCGTCGTCTACCCGGGTGAGACCATCGTCACCCGGCTCTGGCGAGAACCCGATCATTGGCTGATCTCGGCCGCCACCAAGGAGCGGGACACCCCGGTGATGACCAACGCCGCCGTGTGGACGGCGGACGAGACCTGACCCGGCGGCGCAGCCGGTGGCCCCAGCCGGGCGTCTTCGGCCCGGTACGCTGAGACGGGAGACACGGCGATGACCACCATCAATGAGCAGGACGCGGAGCAGCTCGTCGGCGACCTGGTGGGGCGCCTGCTGGACGAGCACGATCCTCAGACCACCGAGCCGGTCCGGTTCTGGGGAGCCCAGTTCGACCTGGGCCTCGCCTTCGTCCATTTCCCGGTCGGGCACGGTGGGCTGGGGATCGCCCCCCGCCACCAGCAGACCGTCAACGAGTTGCTCGGCGCGGCCGGCGCCTCCTTCGCCAACATCGCCCGCAATGTGCTGGGCTACGGAATGGGAGCCCCGACCGTGGTCGCCCACGGCACCGAGGAGCAGCGCAGCCGGTGGCTCCGTCCCCTCTTCACGGCCGAGGAGGTGTGGTGCCAGCTCTTCTCCGAGCCGGGAGCGGGATCCGACGTGGCCGGTCTGGCCTGCCGGGCGGCGCGGGACGGGGAGGAGTGGGTGGTCAACGGCCAGAAAGTGTGGACCACACTCGCCCACACCGCCACGTGGGGCATGCTGGTGGCGCGGTCCGACCCGGACGTTCCCAAGCACCGCGGCCTCACCTACTTCGTGGTCGACATGGGATCGCCCGGCGTCGAAGTGCGGCCCCTTCGCCAGATCACCGGGGAGGCCGAGTTCAACGAGGTGTACTTCACGGACGTCCGCGTTCCCGATCGCGATCGGCTGGGGGCGGTGGGCGACGGCTGGCGGGTGGCCTTGACCACGCTCATGAACGAGCGGGTGGCGATCGGGGAGTCGGTGGCCCCCCGCGGAGCGGGTCCCATCGGGGAGGCGATCCGGCTCTGGCGAGGGATCTCCGCTCGCTCTCCCGCTACTCGCGACCGCCTGGTCCGGTTGTGGATCGAAGCCGAGTCTCTCCGACTCACCAGCCAGCGAGCCGCCGAGATGCGGGCCGCCGGCACCCCCGGACCCGAGGGCTCGACCGCCAAGCTCCAATGGGCCGACCTCAACAAGCAGATCTACGAGTTCTGCCTCGAGCTGATGGGGGCCGACGGGCTGCTCTACCCGCCCGGCTACGGCATGACCCGACCCGAGCAGTCCAGCTTGGAACGGCGCGACACCCGGCAGAACTTCCTCCGCTCCCGGGCCAACTCCATCGAGGGCGGTACTTCCGAGATCATGCGCAACATCCTCGGGGAGCGGGTGCTCGGACTGCCCGGCGAGCCTCGGGTCGACAGAGACCTCCCCTGGAGGGACGTCCCTCGCAGCTGATGGCGAGGGCGACGCCCGCTCGGCCCGCGAGGCGTTCCGGATATCGGTTGCCACCGGCTTCGGCTAGCTTCGCACCCATGCCGGCCTCCCACGCAATCAGCCGCGGCCGGGCGATGGCGGTGGTGGCCGTCCTTGCCCTCTCGCTGGCCGCCTGCTCGGCTGCTTCCGATGTGCGGCCCTTCGCCGACATCCAGGCGGGTGAGATCAGCATCGCCTTCGACCCGAGCGGTACCGCCGCCGACCTGCGGGTGGACACGAACATCGGGGCGGTGTGCGCGGTCGCCTATGGAACGACCGAGGCGCTGGGCATGCTCGCCACCGATTCCGACATGGCCGGGGGTGCCCATACCGACCACGGGCCCCGCCTCACCGGGCTGCTGCCCGACACCGAATACGTCTACCGGTTGCAGGGGGTGGGAGAGGACGGCCGCCTCTACCGCAGCGAGCTCATGACCTTCCGGACCCCGGAGGCGGCCCCGGACCCGGGTCCGAACGCGGCCACCGGGGCGACGGTGCTCGAGGCCAGCTCGGAGTTCTCCAATGCCTTCGCCGCCGCCAACGCCGTCGACGGCGACCTCTCCACCGAGTGGTCGTCGCGGGGGGACGGAGACGACGCCTTCCTCACCATCGACCTGGGACGGGAGGTCAGGGCGGTGGCGGTCGGTTTCCACTCCCGGGAGATGACCGACGGCACCGCCCGCACCACCTCGTTCACGGTCACCGTCGACGACGGCGAGCCGCTGGGCCCGTTCCCAGCCGGGGAGGGGCTGACGGTGGCCGGGGTCGAGTTCACCGGCCGGGTGGTCCGCTTCGACGTGGACACGTCCACCGGTGGCAACACCGGAGCGGTCGAGGTGGGGGTGTACCAGGCGAGCTGAACGGGCGCGGTGCTGGACCGGGCAGCCGCCGGCAGCCACACTTCGTGACATGTGGCAGCAGGCGGCCCGACTGGCCGAGCAGACCCCGGACACCCGCAACCGCTACGTGGACTTCCTGCGGGCGGTCTCGATCCTGATGGTGGTGCTCGGCCACTGGCTGATCGCCGCTCCCCACGTCACCTCCGACGGCCTGCAGGCCGACCACATGCTGGCCATCGCCCCGTGGACCCAATGGCTCACCTGGGTGTTTCAGGTGATGCCGGTCTTCTTCATCGTCGGGGGCTACTCGAACGGGACCTCGTGGGAGTCGGCCCGCCGCCGCGGTGTGACCTACGGGGTGTGGCTCCGGTCGCGGCTGCGCCGCCTGGCCGGACCGGTCCTGCCGCTGCTGGTGGCCTGGGTGGTGATCGCAGTCGGCGCTCGCGCCGCCGGAGTGCCGGGCGACATCATCAAGATCGGGTCGCAGATCGCGCTGGTGCCGGTGTGGTTCCTGGCGGTCTACATCGGCATCGCCGTGCTGGCCCCCCTCGCTCATTGGGGATGGAGGCGATTCGGGATGGCCTCGTTCTGGGGGCCGGCGGCGGTGGCGGTGCTGGTCGATCTGTTGGTGTTCGGCCTCGGCTGGCGGGCCTGGGGGTGGACCAACTACCTGTGGGTGTGGCTGGCGGTCCATCAGCTGGGATTCGCCTGGCGGGCCGGCAAGCTGGCCGGGGCCCGGCGCTCATTGCCGTGGGCGGTGGCCGGTCTCGCCGGTCTGCTGCTGGCGGTCTTCGTCTTCGAGTATCCGCTGTCGATGGTGGGGGTCCCGGGCGAAGAGGTGACCAACACCTTGCCGCCGACGGTGGCCTTGCTCGCCCTCGGCATGCTGCATCTGGGGCTGCTCCTGACGGTGGAGGCGGCGGCGGGAAGGTGGTTGCGACGTTCCGCTCCTTGGACCGGGGTGGTGCTGATCAACGGGATGATCATGACCATCTACCTCTGGCACCTCACCGTGATGGCCCTGGTGATCGGGGCGGCGGTGGCGCTGGGCGGTATCGGACTGCGCCTCGAACCGGGTTCGGCCGGGTGGTGGGTCGGCCGGATCCCATGGGTCTTGGTCCTGACCGCCTTCCTCGTTCCGTTCCTGCTGGGTTTCCTTCGCTACGAGCGCTCGACCCGCCGAAGCCGGGGAACGGCCGCCTTGCCGGTGGTGGTAGGAGCTTCGGTCACCTGCACCGGGTTGGCCCTGCTCGCCCTCAACGGGCTCGGAGCCGACGGTCCGCTCGGGGTCAACTGGCTGGTGGTGGCCCTCCCCTTCGTCGGGGCGCTCCTCTCCGGGCAGTTCAGCTCGGCTCCGCCCGGGGCCGTCGGCGGAGGTTGACCGAGGCCTTCTCGCCCCCAACCGAAGATGCCGGGGGCGATCGCCGGGACGAGCAGACGCCACCTAGCCTGCCGGGATGGACCGACCTGTCGTCGTCGTCACCCGCCGACCACCGGGTTCGGCGGTGACCGCCATGGCCGAGGTGGCCGAGGTCATGCTGTGGGAGGAGGATCGGGCGATGCCGCCCGATGAGCTACGGAGCTGGATCCCGACGGCCGACGGCCTCTTCTGCATGCTCACCGACCGGGTCGACCGTCAGCTGCTGGAGGCCGCCCCTCGCCTGCGGGTGATCTCACAGATGGCGGTCGGGGTGGACAACATCGATCTGGCCGCCTGCCGAGCCCTGCGCATTCCGGTCGGGCACACACCCGATGTGCTCACCGAGACCACCGCCGACACCGCCTTCGCACTGCTGGCCGCCTCGGTGCGGCGCATCGTCGAGGGGGTCGATTACGTCCGGGCTGGACGGTGGCAGCGATGGGAGCCCGACCTGCTGCTGGGAGGGGACCTGCACGGCACGACGATCGGGATCGTGGGCCTGGGACGAATCGGGCAGGCGGTTGCTCGGCGAGCGGCTGGTTTCGGGATGAAGATCCTCTACACCGCCCGGGCCGAACGGCCCCCGGCCGCCGTCCTGGGCGCCGAGTTCCGGTCACTCCCGGGGTTGCTGGCCGAATCGGACCACGTGATCCTCACCGTCGCCCTCACCCCCGACACCCACCACCTGATCGACCGCCGGGCCCTCGCCCAGATGCGACCCTCCGCCACCCTGGTCAACGTGTCCCGGGGAGCGATCATCGATCAGGCAGCCCTGGCCGAGGCGCTCGGCGCTGGGGTCATCGCCGCCGCCGCCCTGGACGTCACCGACCCCGAGCCCATCGACCCCGACGATCCCCTCCTCCGGATGGAGCGCTGCATCGTCATCCCCCACCTGGGCAGCGCCAGCCTCGGCACCCGGCGGGCGATGGCCGAGTTGGCGGTCGCCAACCTGCTGGCGGGCCTGGCCGGCCGGCCCCTGCCACACCAAGCCGGGTAGCGTCACCACCATGAGCGATCGTCCCCACCCCATCCGGTTGAGCATGCTGGTGCAGCCGGCCGCGCGGCGGTGACGGACTTCCCAGATTCCGCGGTCATCCTCGCCGGCGGCGACCCGATCCCGGCCGACGTGATGGAAGACATCCCGGAGGGAGCCTTCGTCATCGCCGCCGACTCCGGGCTCGACCAGGCCAGGTCGATCGGACTTCCGGTCGATCTGCTGGTCGGGGACCTCGACTCGGTCTCGCCGGAGGCGCTGGCGGCCGCCTCCGAAGTGCCCGTCGAGCGATATCCCGCCGACAAGGACGCCACCGACCTGGAGCTGGCACTGCTGGCCGCCCTCCGTCTGGAGGTGGACCGGGTGGTGATCGTGGGGGGCCATGGCGGGCGGCTCGACCACCTGCTCGCCAACGCCCTCCTGATCGCCTCCGAACGGTTCAGCGCCATGTCGATCGAATGGCTGGCCGGGGCAGCCCGGGTGCACGTGGTCCGGGGCGAATCCCAGCTGCACGCCGCGGTGGGGGAGACGGTCACCCTGCTGGCGGTGGGGGGACCGGCCAGCGGGGTCAGCACGTGGGGCCTTCGCTGGGAGCTGGCCGACCAAACCCTCTACCCCGGGTCGACCAGGGGGGTCAGCAACGAGTTCCTGCAACCCGTGGGTCGGGTGACGGTGCGGGCAGGGACCCTGCTGGCGGTGATTCCCCAACACCTGCAAGGGATGCAACCACCGGCGGCGGCTGATCCCCCTCCGCCCTCGACCTCGATGTGAGGTTGAAGGTTGACGAGGGGAATCACAAAACCGTCTTACGCGCCGCCGACAGGTAAGACGGAGGCGGCCGTCAGCCCGACGACCAGGTGGAGAGGCGGCCGTCGGCCACCCGCCGGGGTGAGGCCCCGGCTTCGGCCGGCTGGACGAACACCGCCGGGCCTTGGGCGGTGACGGCGGCGTAGGTGAAGGCGCTGCCGTCGGGGGCCCACAGGGTGATGCTCCGGAGGTACTGGTCCCAGAAGGGGAGGTATTCGGTCAGGAAGTCGGGAGTGGGCCGGAAGCCGGGCAACTCGAACGTTCCGTCGCCGTCCCACACCCGCGGCACGATCGGGGAGTCGTCTTCGCCTGCGCCCAGACCGAGGAGGAGGAGGCGGGACCCGTCCGGTGACCAAGCGAAGGCCAGCACGCTCTCCTCGGAGACGGCCACCGGGTCGCCTCCCTCCAAGTCCGCCACCATCACCCGGCGGACCTGGTCGGCCA
>JBFGJL010000057.1:0-7472 GCA_041577235.1 Acidimicrobiia bacterium
GAGAACGACCAGGGCCCGCAGCACCCAGCGTTGCTGCGGTCCCACGGCCTCAGAGTCGGCCGGCGGCCGCCACCAGCCGGGCCAGCGTCCGCTGGCGGCCCAGCGCCTCCAGCGACTCGAACAGGGGCGGGCTGACGGAGGTGCCGGTCACCGCCACCCGGATCGGCTGGAGCCCCTTGCCGGCCCCGATCCCGAGGTCGGCCAGCATCGCTCGCAGGGTCTCCTCGATCCCTCGATGATCCCACGGCTCCACCGCCGACAGCCGCGCCCGCGCCTCTTCCAGCACCTGGGGCGCCAGGTCGGGCTTCATCACCTTCTTCCACGAGGCCTCGTCGTAGTCGACCTCCTCCCGGTAGAGGAACCCGACCATCCCCGGCACCTCCTGCAGGAGCTTGACCCGCTCTTGCACGAGCGGGGCAATCGATCGAAACCGGTCCCACTCCCCCTCCTCCAGGGCCCGTCCCAAGCCCCGCTCCAGGAACGGCCGGGCAGCGGCGGCGAACTGGTCGACGGCGGCCGCCCGCACGTACTCGCCGTTCATCCACTGCAGCTTGTCGACATCGAACACCGCCGGGTTCTTGGACACGTCGGCCAGCTCGAACCGCTCCACCGCCTGCCGGCGAGAGAAGATCGTCGTCTCGGCGTCGTAGGACCATCCGAGCAGGCCCAGGTAGTTGAACATGGCGTCGGCCAAGTAGCCGCCTTCGATGTAGGCGCGGAGGGCGGTGTCACCGTGACGCTTCGACAGCTTGCGACCATCCGGTCCGAACAGGAGCGGAAGATGGGCATAGATGGGCGACGGCTCCCCCATCGCCTCGGTGAGGAGGATGTGGCGGGGGGTGGACGACAGCAGGTCCTCTCCCCGGGCGACGTGGGTGATCCGATAATCGACGTCGTCGACGGTGGAGGCGAGGTGGTAGGTGGGCGATCCGTCCGATCGGAGGATCACGAAGTCGTCCAGCACCTCGTGGCCGAATCGCATCTCGCCCCGCACCACGTCGTCGAAGGTCGTCTCGCCCGGTCGGGGCACTGCCAGCCGCACCGAGGCGGGCTCGCCGGCCGCCGCTCGGGCGGCGGCCGTCTCCGGCTCCAGCAGCCGGCACCGTCCGTCGTAGCCGGGGGGCCGGCCCTGGCGCTGGGCCTCTTCTCGCCGCTCGGCCAGCTCCTCCGGTGTGCAGAAACAGGGGTAGGCCCGCCGGGAGGCCACCAGCTCGGCGACAACCTGCTGGTAGCGCTCGAGTCGGTCCGACTGCCGGTAGGTACCGTGGGGACCGCCCACCTCGACTCCCTCGTCCCAGTCGAGTCCCAGCCAGCGCAGTCCGGCCAGCACGTCCTCTTCGTATTCCCGGGTGCTCCGGCCCCGGTCGGTGTCGTCGATCCGGACGATGAAGACGCCACCGGTGTGGCGGGCATAGAGCCAGTTGAACAGGGCCGACCGGGCGTTGCCGATGTGGAGGTAGCCGGTGGGGGAGGGAGCGATCCTCACCCGGACGGTCATGGTCTCACCACCGGGTTGGCGAGCACGCCGATCCCCTCCACCTCGACCTCCATCCGGTCGCCGGGCACCACCGGCCCCACCCCGGACGGAGTGCCGGTGAGGATCACGTCCCCAGGGAGGAGGGTCATCACCCGGGTGATGTACTCGATCAACTCGGCCACCCCGAAGATCATGTCGGAGGTGGAGCCCGCCTGGCGGGGCTGCCCGTTCACCCGGCACACGATCCCCAGGCCCTCCAGAGGGTCGAGCTCGGTCTCGATGGCCGGCCCCAGCGGGCAGAAGGTGTCGAATCCCTTGGCCCGGGTCCACTGCCCGTCCCGACGCTGGAGGTCGCGGGCGGTCACGTCGTTGGCGGCCGTGTAGCCCAAGATCACCTGCTCGACGTCCTCGGCCTTCACGTCCTTGGCCACCGCCCCGATCACCACCGCCAGCTCCGCCTCGTGGTGGACCTCCTCGCTGTCGGGCGGATAGACCACCGCCCCCTCCGGCCCCACCACCGCCGTGGCCGGCTTCATGAACAGCAGCGGCTCCTCCGGCGCCGGAGAACCCATCTCGGCGGCATGGTCGGCGTAGTTCTTGCCCACGGCCAGCACCTTGGTGGGGAAGACCGGAGCCAGCAACGCCAGCCGGTCGTAGGGGACGATCACCTCGGTCGGCTCCCAGGCGACCAGGGGAGAGCCCTGGTAGATGGTCACCCCCTCGGCCTCCGCCGAGCCGTAGGAGATGCCCTCTTCGGTGCGCACCCGCACGATCTTCACGTCGCCGCCCGGGACGCTACCCGGCCGGGCCGGCCGCCCGCGGGTGGCCGGTTACACCTGGTCGCGCTCATGACGGGTCGGAGGGGGCCGACTGGTCGAGCAGCTGGACCGCGGCGGCCGGCGTGTCCGCCAGGATGCCATCGCCCAAGGCCGCCAGCACCGCCGTCCCCTTGACCCGTTCGTGGGCGGCGTGGTCGAGCCAGCGCTCCCGATGCGCATGCAGCCGGGCCGCCACCTCCTCAGGGAGGGCATCGGGTCGCAATCCCAGCACGGTGAGCGCCACCTCCACGTCCTCCGCCACCGGTCCCCGCCCGTGGCGGGCGGCCCTGGCGCCGGCGATCGTCGCCACCATCGCCTCGAGATCGTCAGGACGGGGACCCCGCTCGAACTGGGACTGACGGACCAGCCGCAGCGCCCAACCCGGGTCGGGCCCGGGGCGCCCGAAGGCGGGCCCATGCGGCACCTCGGCCGGCGAGGTGATGTCCCCGGGCCGGGTCGGGGTCCAACGCCGCGGAGGCTCGAGCGAGGGTTCCGGCGGGGGCAGGTCGGCCGGGTCGAGCTCGATGTTGGGCTGCTGGCCCATCCTCAGACGAAATCGAGCCAGTGTCGATAGGCCGGGAGCCTTCCGCTCACCGCCTGCTGGAACAGATCTTGGGCGACTCGGGTGACGGGTCCGGGTTTGCCTTCTCCCACCGCTCGGTCGTCGATCTCCCGCACCGGGGTGACCTCGGCGGCGGTGCCGGTCAGGAAGACCTCGTCGGCGTAGTACAGGTCGCCCCGGGTCAGCTCCGCTTCTCGCACCTCGTAGCCCTCGTCGCGCAGCAGGGTCATCACCGAGTCGCGAGTGATGCCGTCGAGGATCCCGGCCGTGACCGGCGGGGTGGTCACCACGTCGTTGCTCACCGCGAACAGGTTCTCGCCGCTTCCTTCCGACACCGAGCCGTCCCGGTTGAGGAGGATGGCCTCGTCGTACCCGGCCTTCACCGCTTCCTGCTTGGCGAGGATGCTGTTGAGATATCCGCCGGTGCCCTTGGCGTTGGGGATGAGGCTGGCCGAGTCGATGCGCCGCCACGACGCGATCCGGGTGCGGATCCCGTTGAGGACCCCTTCTTCTCCCAGGTAGGCGCCCCAGCGCCAGGCGGCGATGATGGTGTTCACCTCGGCCGCCGCCGGGTTGAGCCCGATCGCTCCCAGTCCATAGAAGACGAGCGGGCGGATGTATCCGGCCTCCAGTTCGTTGGAGGTGATCACCTGGCGGGTGGCCTCCATCAGCGCCTCGACCGACCAGTCGAGGGGGATGCCGTAGGCCTTGGCCGAGCGGTGCAGTCGCTGCATGTGCTCGGCGTGCCGGAAGATGGCGGTGCCCTCCTCTCCCTGATAGGCCCGAATGCCCTCGAACACGCCGGCCCCGTAATGGAGGGCGTGGGTGAGAACGTGGACGTTGGCATCGTCCCAGGCCACCAGGCGCCCGTCCATCCAAATGTGCTTGCCGTTTTCCATGGGCTCTATCTTGGCAGGTCAGCCGGCGCCCGGAGCGAGGTGGCGGCGGTGCCAGCCCAGAATCGCCTCGAACCGCTCCACTCGATGGCGGGGCCGGCCCGACCGGCTCAGTTCGTGGCCTTCGCCGGGGAATCGGATGAACTCGGTCGGGGTCCCGGCCCGCAGCAAGGCCATGAACAGCTGCTCGGCCTGCTCGATCGGGCAGCGCAGGTCCTCCTCACTGTGCAGGATCAAGGTGGGAGTGGTGATCTGATGGGCCACCGCCAACGGGCTGGCCTCCCACAACCGCTGCCAGCCGTCGGGCGGAAGCGCCCCCAGATAGTGCTGCGAGAAGGTCCCACCGATGTCGGAGGTGCCGGCGAACGAGGTCCACGACACCAGCGCCCGCTCGACCACCGCCGACCGGTAGCGGTCTTGGTGAGCGGTGACCCAGGCGGTCAGGAATCCCCCGTAGGAGCCGCCCATGATGCCGAGCCGGTCCCGGTCGAGGCGGGGGAAGCGAGCAAGGGCCGCCTCCACCACCGTCGTGACGTCGGCCAGGTCGGCTCGGCCCCACCCATCCTCCACCACCCCCCGCAGCCAGGACCGGCCCCGGCCGCTCGACCCGCGGGGGTTGCAGGCCAGTACCGCGAAGCCGGCGGCGGCGTACACCTGGAACTCGTCGAAAAACCCATACCCGTATTGGGCGGCCGGGCCCCCGTGGAGGTTGACCAGCACCGGCACCAGGTCCTCGCCGGTCGGCAGGTAGACCCAGCCGTCGATCTCGCCGCCTTCCCCGGACACAGCCAGGGCCTGCGGTTCCGCCTGTTGTACCGTGCGCCGGAACTCACCGTTGCAGTCGGTGAGAGGGCGCTCACCGGCACCATCCACCAGGAACACCTCGCCGGGGCCGGTCGGACTCGAAGCCACGAACGCCACCGTCTGGCCGTCGGCGGCGGGGGTGGCGCCACCGATCACCCGGTCGCCCCCGGCGACCGGGGACACCGTGCCGTCCGGCTCCACCCGGATCAGCCCCATCCGGCCCCCATCTTCCAGGGTGATGAAGGCGACCGGGCCCGCCCACTGGGGGCCCTCGGGAAGCGGGGCCGGGCTCGGGGTGTAGACGCTCCGGTCGAGGTGCCCGGTCAGGTCGGTCCACTCCCCGTCCGGCTGGCGCCGCCACAAGGCAGCCAATGATGGGAAGCGATGGGGATCGACGTCTCCCACCGCATGCAACACTCCGTCCGGGCGGTAGGAAACCGCCACCCAGTGGCCCCGCCCGAGCCGAGCCACGGCCCCAGTGGCGACGTTCACCTCGACCAGGTCGACTCCCGGCTCCAACCCGCCGGCCGGGTGATGGTCGCCCAGCGCGGCGATCACTTCACCGTCCGGCCGCCACACCGGCTGCCATTCCTCGTCGTCACCCGGGGTGAGGCAGCGGGCTGCTTCCCCTCCGGCGGGATCGACGATCCACAGGTGGCGACGGCGGTCGTCCATTCGCCCCCGGCCATCGAACCGGAAGGGAACCCGCCCGACCCGGCGGGGCCGGCGGTTACGCTCCTCTTCCTCGAGCCCGTCCCATCCGTGCGCAGGGGTCACCGCACAGACCGCCAGCCGGCTCCCGTCCGGCGACCAGGAGAAACCTTCCACACCGAACTCGAAGTCGGTGATCACGGTCGCCTCCCCTCCCCCGGCCGGGATCAAGGCCAGCTGGGCCGGGTCGGCCCGCTCCGCCCCCGACCGCAGAAAGGCCACCCGGGTGGCGTCGGGCGACCAGCGGGGATGGCTGTCTCCGGGCCCGGCAGTGAAGGGTCGGGCCTCCGTCCCGTCCCAGCGCCAGATCCGCCGGACGTTCAGATCGCGCTCGAGGTCGGGCCGGCTCTCGACGAACAGGCAGGCGCCACCGTCGGAGCGGATCTGGGGATCGCTGAGGGTGGAGTAGCGGGCGATGTCGTCGGGCTGCATGGGGGTTCTCCGCTCCGACCGGCGAATCTAGCCGCCTTCGTAGGACCGGTCGGGCAAGCGGCCACCACTACCCTGCCGCGATGCGGCGCCTGCTCGCCTCGTGGTTCGGTACAGGCCTCCTCGTGCGCCGGCTGACCGGGAACGACCGCGGCTCCGGCACCCTGGCGGCCGCCCTCACCCTGCCGGTGGCGGTCGGGTTGGGCCGGTGGGGCTGGCCGGTCCAGACGGCGGCGGCGGTGGCAGTGGCGGTGCTCTCCTGGTGGGCGGTACAACCCTTCTTGGGCGAGGCGGACGCCGACCCGGGCTGGGTGGTGGTCGACGAGGCGGCCGGCACCGTGCTGGCGGTGATCGGTCTGCCGTGGGGGCCGGCGCTGGTGGGCTTTCTCGTCTTCCGCCTGGCCGACATCAGCAAGCGCTTCCCGGGGGTGGCCGCCGCCGAGCGGCTGCCGGGGGCGATGGGGATCACCGCCGACGACCTGGTGGCGGGCGGCTGGGGCCTGCTGGCCGGCTGGATCGTCTTCCGGTGGGGAGGATGAGGTCGGCCCTCTCGCGGACCGTGGCCGACCACCCTCGCGCGGCGCCGGCCGGGAAGGTAGGCGAGCCCGCCCTCTCCCGGTCAGGCCGGCAGGGTCACGGCGACGGCGTCCTCGATGCCCTCGATCGAGCGCAGCTCGTGCAGCTGCCGATCGGTCAGCCCCTGGTCGAGGTTGAGCCCCATCATGGCCGCCTCCCCCGTGACCGGGGACCGCCCCACCACCATGTTGGCGATGTTGATGCGGGCGTCGCCGAGGAAGGTGCCGACCCGGCCGATCATCCCGGGGACGTCGGCGTTGCGGAGGATGAGCATGTGGCGGGACAGGGGCAGCTCCACCTCGTGGTCGAGGATCTCGACCAGGAGCGGACCTTTGCGTCCGATCGTCCCAGCCACCGACACCGACCGGCCCGACACCGGCCCGGAGACCCGCACCAAAGACAGGAAGTCCTGGGCCTCGCGGGTGGCCTCCTCCACCACCGTGACCCCCCGGGCCTCGGCCAGGCCCGCCGCGTTGACGTAGGACACCGCCCCCGAGGTGACCGCCCCCAGCGCTCCCTTCAACGCAGCCAGCGCCAGGGGTCGGAGAGGGAACTCGGCGATCCGCCCCTCCCCCCGGATGGTGAGATGGTCGGGGAGCCCCCGGGCCAGCGCCACGTAGACCGCCCCCAGTCGCTCCACCATGGGGAGAAAGGCCCGTACCTCGTCCGCCACTTCCGGACCCAGATCCAGGTTCACCGCCGACAGCACCAGGTCTCCGGCCAGGGCGGCCGCCACCGCTTGGGCCACGTCAACCCCGGCCTTGTCCTGCGCCTCGATGGTGGAGGCACCCAGATGGGGGGTAACCACCACCTCCGGCAGCGCGAAGACGGGGCTGGCCGAGGGTGGCTCTTCGGCGAAGACGTCGAGCGCAGCCCCGGCCACCCGACCGGCCCGCACCGCTTCGGCCAGGGCCTCCTCGTCGATGATCCCGCCCCGGGAGGTGTTGACGATGCGCACGCCTTCCTTCACCTTGGCCAGACTGGCTGCTCCCAACAGGCCCTCCGTCTCCCGGGTCTTGGGGAGATGCACCGTGATGAAGTCGGCCTCGGCCAGTAGCCGGTCGAGGTCGTCGACCTGTTCGACTCCCAGCCGCCGGGCCCGCTCGGCGCTGACGAAGGGGTCGTAGGCGATCAGCCGCATGCCGAACGAGAGTGCCCGCTGCGCCACCAGCGTCCCGATCCGGCCCAGCCCGATCACC
>JBFGJL010000058.1:0-7438 GCA_041577235.1 Acidimicrobiia bacterium
CTCCTAGCCCTCTTCGGGCTCGGCTCCCTCCGGGTCCGGGGTGCCGGCGGAGGCCTCCTCCTGATCGGGGAGGGGCGCCTCGTCGTCTGCTGCGCGCCCCCGCCTGGCCGGCCCGGGGCCACCCCCCAACGCCCACACCGCCAAGAGCGACAACGAGGCCGCCCCGAAGGCCAGTGCCACCCATCCCCACTGCCGCACCCGGTTGCTGATCCTCTCTTCGCCGCCCGAGGCGGCCGTCTCCACAGCCACCCCCAGCAGCTCGGGGTCTACGCCCAGCTGGACCAGCGTCACCGGATCGGAGCGGGCATCGTCCCCGTCCCTCAGCAGCTCGAACACCACGACCAGGTTGTTGGGCTCGATGTCGACCAGCCCCCCAAAGGTGCCCCCCGGGCGTTCGCCCAGGGCCACCGTCTGTTGCTCCTGGCCGGGGTCGATGAGATGGGCGACCACCGTGCCGCCGGCGGCGGCCACCTCCACCTCCAGCTCGATCTCCACCATCCCGGCCGGCGCCGGGCTGCCACCGGCGGTGGCCTCACCGAACGGACCCCCGACCGGGACCGCCAACACCAGGGCGAGCAACACGGCCATCATGCCCCAACCGTAGTCGCCACGGACCGCGCGAATGGCCGGTCCCGGGACGAGGGGGCCGCTCCGGTCGCCACCGGGGTCGGCGGCGTTCTAACTTGACATCATGAGCGAAACCGCGGTCGCCCTCCGCGGCGTCAGCAAACGCTTCGGCGAGGTGGTGGCGGTGGACGACGTGTCGCTGGAGGTGCGGGACGGCGAGTTCTTCTCGCTGCTGGGACCGTCTGGATGCGGCAAGACCACCACCCTGCGGATGGTGGCGGGCCTGGAGTTCCCCACCAGCGGCAGCATCACCATCTTCGGGGAGGAGATGGCACTGCGGCCACCCAACCACCGCCCGGTCAACACCGTCTTTCAGAGCTACGCGCTGTTTCCGCACATGACGGTGGCCGAGAACGTCGGGTTCGGGTTGGAGATGCGCAAGGAGCCGGCCGCCGAGATCCGCCGGCGGGTCGACCAGGCGCTGGAGCTGGTCCGGCTGGAGGGGATGGGAGAACGCCGGCCCGGCCAGCTCTCCGGCGGTCAGCAGCAACGGGTGGCACTGGCCCGGGCGGTGATCAACAACCCGCGGGTGTTGCTGCTCGACGAGCCGCTGGGCGCTCTCGACCTCAAGCTCCGTCAGGCCATGCAGGTGGAGTTGAAGGACATCCAGCACGAGATCGGGATCACCTTCATCTACGTCACCCACGACCAGGAGGAAGCCCTCACCATGTCCGACCGAATCGGGGTGATGAACCGAGGCAAGCTCCTCCAGGTGGGGGCTCCGGAACAGATCTACGAACGGCCGGTGTCGCGGTTCGTGGCCGATTTCATCGGCGAGACCAACTTCATCGACGCCCGGGTGGTGGCGGAGGGCCGGGTGGAGCTGGCCGGAGGACGGGAGGTGCGGGCGGTGACCCACTCCGTGCCCGGTTCACAGGTGACGCTGACCCTCCGGCCCGAGAAGCTGCATCTGTTCCGGACGGAAGCAGAGGTGCCGGACGGTCTCAACCGGATGCCGGGCACCGTCCGCCGCCGCCTCTACTACGGGGATTCCTTCTACTACGAGATCGATCTGGCGGCCGACATCGCCTGCGAGGCGCGGGTGGAGAACATCCCCGGACTCGAGCGCTTCGAGGCCGGCGAAGCGGTGGTGGTGGGATTCGATCCCACCTCGGCGGAGGCACTGACCGAATGACGCTCGACACCGAGCACCGTCCCCCGCCCGACCTGGCCGGCCGGGTCCCTCGCCACGGCGGCGGCTTGGAGATGCGGGCCGCCCGGGCCGAGTCACGGCGGGGCTTCCTGCTGGCCCTGCCCGGCTTCGCCTACCTGATCGTGCTGTTCGCCGTGCCGCTGGTGATCGTCGGGGTGTACTCGTTCGCCACCCGCAATCCCCGCGGGGTGACCCTGCTGGAGGACTGGAACCTGGACTCCTACCGGGCCCTGGCCGACCCGCTGGTGGGAGAGAGCGTGTGGCGGTCGACCTGGCTGGCGGTGGTGACCACGGTGCTGTGCCTGCTGGTCGCCTATCCGTTCGCCTACTACATCGCCACCCGCTCGCTCCGCATCCGCAACCTCCTGCTGGTGCTGGTCATGATCCCGTTCTGGTCGAACTTCTTGGTCCGCACCTACGCCTGGCGGATTCTGCTCGGCTCGGACGGACCCATCTCCCAGCTCTCCCAGGCGCTGGGCGGCGAGGAGATCCGGGTGCTCTTCACGCCGATGGCGGTGCTGATCGGGCTGGTCTACGGCTACCTGCCGTTCATGGTGCTGCCTCTCTACGCCGCTATCGAGCGGATCGACTGGAGCCTGGTGGAGGCGGCCCGCGACCTCTACGCCTCCGGCTGGCGGGCCTTCCGGCGGGTGACCCTGCCGCTCAGCCGGCCGGGGATCATCGCCGGCTCGATCCTGGTTTTCATTCCCAGCCTGGGGGCGTATGTGACGCCGGAGTTGCTGGGCGGGGCCAAGACCACCTTGTTGGGCAGCTTCATCGTGCGCCAGTTCCTCCAAGCCCGCGACTGGCCGTTCGGGTCGGCCCTGTCCTTCGCGGTGATGGCGCTCATGCTGGCCGCCACCGTCGTGTACTTCCGGACCGGGGCGAAGAACCTGTGAGCGCCCGCACCGGCACCCGCCCCCGCGGGCTGGTCGACCGGCTGCTGGCGGCCAACTCGTGGCTGGTCTACCTCTTCTTCTACGCCCCCATCGCGGTGTTGATCGTGTTGTCGTTCAACGACGGACGGCTGGTCTCCACCTGGCGGGGAGCGTCGTTCCGCTGGTATCGGGAGATGCTCGCCAGCGACGACGTCCTGAACGTGCTGCGCAACTCGTTGGTGGTGGCGGCGGTGTCGACGGTGGTGTCCACGGTGTTGGGGACGGCGGCGGCGCTGTCGCTGGAGCGCTACCGGTTCCGGGGGCGGCGCACGTACGACACCCTGCTGTACCTGCCGATCATCATCCCCGACGTCACCATGGCGGTGATGCTGCTGCTGTTCTTCGTGCAGGCCTTCGGGATCCTGCAGGGGGTGGGCTGGCGGCTCAACTTCGGGATCGGCACCATCGCCCTCAGCCACATCGCCTTCAACATCTCCTTCGTGGCGGTGGTCGTCAGGGCGCGGCTGGGACAGATGGACTCCGCTTTGGAGGAGGCGGCCGCCGACCTGTACGCCTCCCGCTGGAAGACGTTCCGGCGGGTGACGCTGCCGCTGATCATGCCGGGAGTGCTGGGCGGAGGGCTGCTCGCGCTCACCCTGTCGCTCGACGACGTGGTCATCACCAGCTTCGTGGCCGGACCCGGATCCACCACCCTGCCGGTCTACGTGTTCGGCCTGGTGCGAAGGGGGGTGACCCCGCTGATCAATGCTGTCTCGACCGTGATGTTGGTAGCTTCCATGTTGCTGGTCCTCGGATCGCTCGCCTTCCAGCGCGGTCCGGGCGGCCCTCGCGCCCAACCCGGAGGAACACGATGAAACTCAAGATCGCCGCCCTGTTCGGGGCGCTGACGCTGGTAGTGGCCGCCTGCGGCGCCGACGACACCGTGGCTGACACCACCGCCGCCCCCGACACCACCGCTGCCCCGGCCACCACCGCCGCCCCGGCCGACACCACCGCCGCCCCCGACACCACCGCCGGCCCCGGCGGAGTCAGCTGTGAGGTGGGAGCCACCGACGGCGACCTGGTGCTCTACAACTGGAGCGAGTACATCGACCCCGAGCTGATCACGGCGTTCGAGACCGAGTACGGGGTGACAGTCACGGAGGACTTCTATCCGTCCAACGAGGACATGTTCGCCAAGGTGGCCTCGGGGGTGTCGGGTTACGACGTGGTCGTCCCCTCCGACTACATGGTGTCGATCATGATCGACGAGGCTCTGTTGCTGCCGCTCGACCAGGCGGCCATCCCCAACTCCACCAACCTCGAACCCACCTTCACCGACGTCCCCTTCGATCCGGGCAACGTCTACTCGATGCCCTACCAGTGGGGCACCACGGGGATCGCAGTCGACCTGGAGGTGGTGGGCGAGGACTTCGAGGAGAGCTGGGCGCTGCTGTTCGACCCGGCGGTGGCCGCCCAGTACAGCGGCAAGATCTCGCTGCTGGACGACCCGCGGGAGACGATGGGTGCCGCCCTGAAGTACCTGGGCTACTCGCTCAACTCGACCGACGAGTCCGAGCTCAGCCAGGCAGCCGAGACCATCGCGGCGGTGAAACAGGACATCGCCCTGTTCGACTCGGAGGCGTTCGACGACCTGTTGATCGAGGGGGAGACGGCAGTGGTGCACGGCTGGAACGGCACCTTCGCCGGCGCCTTCGACGCCGCCTCCACCGACGAGTTCGACGCCTACGAGCGGTACTACTACTTCGTGCCCCAGGAGGGAGGGGTGCAGTGGGTGGACAACATGGCCATCCTGGCCGACGCCCCCCACCCCTGCACCTCCCACACCTTCCTCAACTTCATCCTGGATGCCTCCAACGGGGCAGCGCTGACCAACTGGAACTACTACGCCAGCCCCAACGCCGCCGCCGCGGAGATGATCCTGCCGGAGATCCTCGAGTACCCGTCGATCTACCCGCCGCCGGAGACGCTCGACAGCCTGGAGTTCATCGAGGACACCGGCGACTTCGAAACCCAATACCAGAACTACTTCACCCAGGCGAAGGGCTGACCGGTCGGGGGAGGGCGGCTCCGCCCTCCCCCTGATCGGAGCCCCTGATCGGTACCCTGCCCGGGTGCCGGACCGCGTGCCGTGATCGCCCGATTCCCCCGGCTGGCCCGGGATGTGGCCACCTTCGTGGTGGTGGCGGTGCTGTTGCTGGACGTGTTGATGACCGGCATCGAGTGGCAGCTGGGCTCGCTGGCGGAAGGGCGGGGCCCGCTGCTGGACGTGTGGGACGCGGTCAAGGCGGGGTTGGCGGCGGCGCTGATGGTGGCGGTGGCGGTGCGGCTCCGGGCCGTGGGTGCTGCCGCCTTCGCGGTGGTGTTCGGGCTCATCGCCTTCCAGGACCAGGTGGCCTGGCACGGGCGGGCGGCGGCGGCGCTGGCGGAGAGGATCGACTTCTCCCGCCTCCTGCGCCTGGCGGCGGTGGGGTCCGAGGCGTGGGGCGAGTTCCTGATCTTGGCGGTGCTGGCCCTGCTGGGGGGAGTGGTGGTGTGGATGGTGCCCACCAGCTCGGACCTGTTGCGCCGCGCCCGACGGGTCCTCACCGCCCTGCTGGCGCTGCTGTTCGGCTTCGCCGTCCTGGCCGACCTGGTCTCGGCCGCAGCCGGAGGTTGGTGGCCGATGGTGGAAGAGACGGGGGAACGGTTCGTCCTGTCGGCGGCGCTGGGCTACGTGAGCGGGCTGCTGGTGGCGGCCGTCCAGATCCCCACCAGCCGGGCCCGACGACAGCGCCGTTGATGCAGAGGTCCGCGTCTGATCGACGTGAGACTCGAGGGGCTCCCCGGTTCTGTAGGTTTGCTACCCCCGTTCCAGCAGAGGAGAGCCATGTCGGTGATAGAGAGATCCGCAATCGTCCCGTTGCCCCTCTCCGAGACCTGGGAGCTGTTCAACGGCAATGAGCTACAGGACCTGGTGGAGCTGTCGGACGCCGTGGTCGAGGTCAAGGACTATCGCATGAGAGAGGACGGAACGCCGGAGTATGTGATGGTGAATCAGGCCGGGCCTCGACAGGTGAGCCATCGTTCGGACTTCACGGTGTTCGAGCCTCCCCACAGAGCGGTGGATCGAGTCCTGGAGAGCCCTCTGGGAGGGACGTTCTACACCGACCACGAGGAAGTCGAAGGCGGTACCAGGGTCACTCATCGCTGGGATGTCGAGCCTCACGGCTTCATGAAGCTGATCTGGCCCCTGATGAGACGTTCCATGGAGCGGAACTTCCAGGCCGATCTGGACAATATCGTCGAACGTCTCGAAACCAGATCCAGCTGAGCCGAGTCGTTTCAGCCGACGTCCGACGCGTAGGTGATCGCCTGGTCCAGGTCCATCTCCGCACCCCGGGCGAGGGCATCCTCCACCGCCGCTTCGTCGATTGCGGCCCTGGCGGCACCGACCGGGTCGCCCATCAAGCGGTCGGCGACCGGCGGATTCATTGCACCCATGCCCCTGCGTGCGGTTTGGGCTGCCGACCAGATCGTCAGTGCGCGGTCGTGCCTACCCAGCTCGCTCTCCGTTGCGGCCACCAGCGAAAGCACGCCGGCGAGGGCCTGACGATTGCCGGCTGCACTCATCACTTTCACCGCCTCGAGATACATCTCGATGCCTCGTTCCCCATCTCCGCTGAACCGGTGGGCGTTGGCCAGGTTCACCCAAGTCTGGGTCAACTCCCACGGGTCCCCGAGGTCTTCGAACACGGCCAGCGACTCCTGGAACACCGGGATGGCGGACGCCGGCTCGGCCCGGGCAACCCCCAAGACGAGACCAAGCCCTCGCCTCGCTCGTGCCGCTCCCACGGCGTAGCCGAGCTCGTCGCCGAGTGCGATCGCCTGGTTCAGCATGTCCTCGGCGTCGTGCACGTGATCGGTCCGTCCTTCGGCTCGAGCCTGGTCGACCGCGTCGCCCCTTCCCACCCACATGGTGAGCATCGCCAGGTAGTAGAGGCCATCGACCTCTCCCTCCACATCCCCCGCTTGCCGGTAGAGGGCGAGAGCGGCTTCGTGGCTTTGCCGACTCGCCTGGAAATCGCCGTCCCACCAGGCCAGGTCACCAACGACGTTGAGGGCCCGGGCTCTGAGGCGTGGATCCGACCCGGGCAGGGCCAGGAGCAGACCGAGCAGTTCACGTCCCTCCGACAAGGGCCCTCGCAGTCGCCAGAAGTGCCACAACCCGTTAGCGATCCGGAGGCCGTCGTCGGCGTTCTCGTCCTCGACCGCCCAGCGCATCGCTGCCCTGAGGTTGGCCATCTCGGTTTCGAAGCGATCGAACCACTGCCGTTGTGCGGAGGGAGATCGCATCTCGGCTCGCTCGACGAGGTCGGCGAAGTACGCGCCGAGACGACGCTGCGTCTCCTCGTGGTCGAAATCGTTGTGCAGCCGTTCGCTCGCATAATCCCGCACGGTCTCGAGCATGTTGAAACGAGTCCCGTCACCGGCGACGTCGATCTTTCTGATCAGGTTCTTCTCGAGCAGGGACCCGAGGATGTCGATGAACAGCTCGTCCCCCTCGTCGTCCTCACCTACCTGCTCGGCGGCATCTTCCGAGCTGCCTCCGGGAAACACCGAAAGTCGTGCGAACAGCAAGCGCTCCGACGGCGTCAGTAGGTCGTAGCTCCAGTCGATCGCTCCGCGTAGTGTGCGCTGTCGGTCGGGCCGGCCCCGTTCGGAGCCGGCGAGCAGCGAGAGGCTGTCCTCGAGATGGGTGAGGATGGACGCCGGGCTC
>JBFGJL010000059.1:0-7416 GCA_041577235.1 Acidimicrobiia bacterium
CCCCACCACCACCGTCACCTTCCCGTCCCCCACCCCCTACACCATCGAGTCGCAGCTGCCCGCCAGCCCGCTCACTCTCCGGATCCTGGCAGGGGTGGCCACCGGCATCACCACCCTGCTGCTGCTGGTGGTGCTGTTCGGCAACCGCAGCGACCCCGAGAGCGAAGGGCTGGGCGGCCGGTTGCGCGCCTACGGACGGGGCCCCGCCGATCCTCGCGGGGAAGAGAGCCCCCGGGGGCTCCTGGCCCGGCTGCCCTTCTTGCGGCGCCTCAGCGAACAGGCAGAGGAGGTGGCCAAGCGGCGCGGCGTCCTCAGCGGAGTCAACGCTGCCCTGGAGCAGGGCAACATCCCCCTCCGCCCGGGGGAGGCCATTGCCGCCGCCATCGGCCTGGCCGCGGTCGGCGGCGGACTGACCGGTCTGCTCCTCTCCTCGGCGGCGGTGGGTCTGATCATCTTCGTGGTGCTCGTCCTCCTGGTCGTGTTCCTCGTGCAGCTGGCCGGCCGCCAAGAGAAGAAGAAGTTCGAAGACCAGTTGCCCGACACCCTCACCCTCATCTCCACGTCGCTGCGGGCCGGTTATTCGCTGTTGCAGGCGGTGGAGGCGGTGGCGGCCGAAGCTCCCAACCCGACCGCCCGCGAGTTCGGGAGGGCCATCGCCGAGACCCGGCTGGGGCGTCCGGTGGTGCAGTCGTTGGAGGGCATCGCCGAGCGCATGCGGTCCGACGACTTCACCTGGGCGGTGATGGCCATCGAGATCCAGCGGGAGGTGGGCGGAAACCTTGCGGAGGTCCTGCAGACGGTCGCCAACACGATGCTGGCCCGCAACCGGCTGCGGGGCGAGATCAAGGCCCTGACCGCCGAAGGGCGCATCTCCGCCTTCGTGCTGATCGCCACCCCCTTCGTCCTGTTCGCCTACCTGTACTCCACCAACCGTGACTACCTGGAGCCGATGCTCGATCGTACGATCGGACAGCTGGCCATGGGAGCAGGGTTGCTGTTGATGGTGGCAGGAGCGTTCTGGCTCCGGAAGATCGTGGACATCGAGGTCTGATCATGGACGACAAGCTCTTCGCCGTCGGTTCGGTGTTCGTGGCCTTCGCCGCCCTGGCTCTGTACGTCGGCAACGGGGTGGTGCGGGCCCGTAAGGCCGCCACCGACCGGCTGGCCGTGTACGGCACCGACGTGCTGCGTGAGGAGACCCTGCGCAAACCGGTGTCCGAGCGGGCCATCGCCCCCGTTCTCTTGACCGTCGGCCGCGGTCTGAGCCGCTTCACTCCGATCGGCTGGCTGAAGAAGACCCAACGCCGGCTGATCCTGGCCGGCAGCCCGGGCGGGCTCGATGCCAACTCCTGGGCAGTCATCAAGCTGCTGACCAGCGTCGCCGCCCTGGTGCTGGCGTTCTTCGTTCAGCAGGGACTCGAGTTCGGCGTCCGGGTCCTGGCGGTGAGCCTCCTGATGGTCCTCGGGTTCTTCGGCCCGGATGCCTGGCTGCAGCGGAAGATCGACGATCGGCGGGAAGCGATGCGCCGCACCCTGCCCGACGTGCTCGACCTGCTGGTGATCAGTGTCGAGGCCGGCCTCGGCTTCGACTCGGCGCTGGCGCGGGTGGTGGCGACCGTGCCGGGAGCGCTGTCCGAGGAGTTCTTCCGCATGCTGCAGGAGACCCGGGTGGGGGTGAGCCGCCGCGACGCCATGCGCCACCTCATGGACCGCACCGACGTCGACGAGCTGCGGTCGTTCCTGCTGGCCATGCTCCAAGCCGAAGCGTTCGGCGTCACCATCGCCCGGGTGCTGCGGGTCCAGGCCGACGAGATGCGGGTCAAGCGGCGCCAGCGGGCGCAGGAGAAGGCGTTCGCCGCTCCGGTGAAGATGGTGTTCCCGCTGGTGTTCTGCATCTTCCCCGCTCTGTTCATCGTTCTGATGGGCCCTGCTGCCATTCAGATCGCCGACACCCTCGGCAACCTCTAGCGTCCCCACCGTGCAGCCGCCCGCCCCTTCCGGCGCCGGCGAGCGACCACCGGCGGCTTGGCGACGGCTGGGGATTCGCCACCTGTGGTTCCTGCTGCCGTGGGTGGGGGTGGTACGAGGGGCGCGGCTCCCCATCTCCGACAACTCCCTGCTCTGGCACATTCGGGCCGGTACCCTCCAGGCCGGCCAGGGGGAAGTGCTGCGAGCAGATCCGTTCTCGTACACCTTCCACGGCTCCGGGTGGCGGACCCAGTCGTGGCTGGCCGATCTTCTCTACGGCTGGCTGGAGGGTTTGGCCGGGCTGGCTTGGGTGCAGTGGGAACTGATCGGGGCGGGAATGGCCATGTTCACCCTGCTCGGCATCGCCGTGTACCGCCGGACCGGTTCCGCCTTTCGCACCGGGCTGGCGCTGGGGGTGACGATGGTGCTCGGCCTCGGATTCCTGGTGCCCCGCCCGGTGATCTTCTCCTACGTCCTGTTGAGCCTGCTGATCCTGGCGCTCGATGACGATCGTCTCCGCTGGGCCATCCCACTGGTGGTGTGGCTGTGGGCCTCGGTCCACGGGTCGTTCGTGATCGGCCTCGGCCTGATCGCCCTGGACGGGCTGCGCCGGGCCCGCCCCGCCCGCCTGGTCGACCTGGCCGCTTCGGCGGTCACGGCCAGCCTCACTGCCCACGGCCTGGCGGTGTGGTGGGTGCTCCTCCAGTTCTTCGGCTCGCGGGGAGCGCTCGATCTCATCCAGGAGTGGGCCCCGCCCAACCTCACCGAGGTCTCGGGCATCCCCTATCTGATCATCGTCGGGGCGCTGCTCTACGGGGCCGTCCGGGGCCGGCTCACCGCTCGCGACTTGTCGGTGGTGGTGCCGTTCGTCACGTTCGGGCTCACCGCCGAACGGGCTCTGTTTCCGGCCGTGCTGGTCCTGGTCCCGTTTGCCGCCTCCGCCTTTCCCCCCGCCCGGCCGGCGGCGAGCCGCTCCACCGGCCTCCCCGTCGATTGGGTGCTGGCGGTGGTGATGCTGGTCCTACCCTTCTTCCTGGGCGACGAGGGAGCTCAGCTCGACCGAGAGGTCTTTCCGGTGGCGGCCGCCCAGACGCTCGAGACCGACCGGGTGTTCCACGACGATGCCGCCGGCGGGTATCTGATCTACGCCCAGTGGCCGGATCGGCCCGTGTTCGTCGACGACCGGGCCGAGCTGTACGGCGAGGCCTTCTTCCGCCGCTATGCAGCCGTCCGCTTCGGTCAGGTGGAGCCGGGCGAGCTGTTCGAGGAGTTCGGCGTGGAGGAGGCGCTCCTCCGACAGTCGGATCCGGCCCGATTGCTGCTGGCCGATCGGGGCTGGTCGATCACGTACGAGGACGACGAGTTCCTGGTGATGCGGCCCGGATGACGGTGCCGCTCAGAGATTGGTGGCGACGTTGTTGAAGACGCTCGACACCTGGGTACCGGTGACGCGCAGCGCCACGATCACCAGGATGGCGATGAAGAGGACGAGCATGGCGTACTCGATCAGACTGGCGCCGTCGTCGCGCCACCGGGCCAACTCGCTCATCATCTTCGCCAGTGCGCTGTTCACAACCGTTCCTCCGGCCATTCTACGCTCAGCGGTCGCCCTCGCGCTGAACACGTTCTCGCTGGTCATAGGACGGGGGCTCCAGTGGAGCCCCCGTCGATTGGTGATCGGTGGTCTCGGCTAGACCGAGGTGCTGATCGTGTTCCACATGCTGGACGCCTTGAGGCCGGTGGCTTGCACCGCCAGCAGCGCCAGGATGGCGATCAGCAGGATCAGGAGCGAGTACTCGACGAGGTTCGCTCCTCGATCCTCCCGGCCCAACCGATTCCACCAGAGCACAGTTCCCTACCTTCGCTTCGTTCCTCGACCGTCAGGTGTTGAGGTTGGTGGCGATGTTGTTGAACGTGCTGGACACCCTGGTTCCGGTCAACCGAATGGCGACGATGGCGATGATGGCAATGAGCACCACCAACAGGGCGTACTCGACGAGGCTTGCGCCCGTCTCGTCCTTCATGGCCACCATCTTTCCGGTGACCTTGGCCCACAACGAAAGCATGCTCCCTCCTATGGCTGGGCTATGCGAACGGCAAGCTACCACGGAGAGTGCCCAAGACGCCATGGGTCGGTCGACCTATTTTCGTCACGTGCGGTGGGCGATGCCCAACCGGATCGCTTCCACCGCCGCCTGAGCACGATCGCTCACGCTCAGCTTGTCGTAGATGTTGGCGAGGTGGTTCTTGACCGTCTTGTGGGAGATGAACAGGGCGTCTGCCAGTTCGTCGGTCGCGGTCACACCGTCGGCCAGGAGTTGGAGCAGCTCTCGCTCACGAGGGGTGAGCGAGGCGGCGGCCGGCTCGAGGATAGGAGCACGGTGCCGCTCCAAGACATCACTCAGGGTGGTCGTATCGTCCAGACGCTCCCCGGCGGCCACCGCCCGGATGGCGGCGGCCAGGTCGGTGAGAGGCACCGACTTGGACAGGAACCCCGCCGCCCCCGACTCCAGCGCCCGTCGGCGCTGGGTGGCGTCGGCATGCATCGTCACCACCAAGGTGGGAGGGACCGCATCGAGCTTGCGCAAGGCGGCGATCCCGTCCAGGCGGGGCATCTCCAAGTCGATCACCAGCACGTCGGTTGGTTGGTGCTCGAGGAGCTCCAGCAACTGCAATCCATCGCCGACCATCGCCACCACCCGCAGGTCGGGGATGGCGCCCAGGCCTTGGGCGAGGCCGTCGGCGAACAAGCGGTGGTCATCGGCGATGACGATGTCGATCACGATTCTCCCCAGGTGAGGGTGATGGTGGTGCCGGTGGGCCCGCTCGCCACGTCCAGGCTCCCGCCGATGGCGGCAGCCCGCTCCCGCATTCCGATCAGTCCGTAGTGGCCCTCCGGTACCCGATCAGGATCGAACCCGGGACCGTCGTCTTCGATCCGGAGACGGCCACGATCGAAATCGACCCGGCCTTCGATCATCACCTTGGACGGCTGGCCGTGGCGGGTGGCGTTGCGGACGGCCTCGCTGAGGATCGCCACCACCTGGGCCCGGATCGAAGGTCGGGGCGGACGCACCTCTTCCAACCGCAGGGCCACCGCCACCGCCTGACGGAGGTCGGCGGCGATGCGGGTGGCGACCTCGGTGAGGCTGGCGGTCTCGGTCACCCGGAGGTCGGCGACCGTGGCCCGCACCTCGTCTACCAGCGAGCCCACCTCGGAGCGCAACTCCTGCAGATGGGTCGACAAGTCCTGGTCGGCCGCCGTCTCCAGGAGGGCGACGTCGAGGGACAACCCGAGCGAAGCCAGGGAGGGCCCGATCTCGTCGTGCAGTTCCCGGGCCAGGCGGACCCGTTCCTCTCGGATGGCGGTCCGGGTCAGGTCCTGGAGCAGGAGGATGTTGGAGAATCCCATCGCCAGCGGTCGCAGCAGGTCTCGGGCCGCCTCCAGCTCCGAATCCGTCAAGGCCACCGGGGAGGCCAGCACCACCATTCCCACCGGCCGCTCACCCACCTCCAGCGGCACGGTGGTGGTGCTGAGCTCGGCCGCCTCCGCCCCTCGCTTGGCGACCACTACCGGTCCGTCCTCGCCGATGATGGCCGCCACCGATGCTTCCACCGGCAGAGCCTCGGCGACGGCGTCGAGGGCGGTCCGTCCCATGGCGATCGGGCTCAACTCGGCCGGATCGGCCACTCGGGCGAGCTGGGTGAGGAGGGAATGGGCGTTCTCCAGACGGTGAAGGCGCTCCGACGTGGCCAGGGTCTCGGCCCACAGCTCGTCGGCCTGCTGCTGCTGGTCGATCAGGATCCGACGGGCCTGGTTGAAGGCGATCGCCACCACGAAGTAGAGGGCGGCCCACGGGACGACGGTGTTGAGCGGCACCGGCTCGGTACCGGCGATGGCAATGGCCACCAGCAGCCCGGCCGAGAGGGCAGACGTGGCCAGACCCACCCGGAGCCCGCCCAGCACCCCGGCGAACAGCGCCGGGGTGAGGGAGAGGATCAGATAGGGGCTCTCGGGCCCGCCGGTGAGCGACACCGCCGCCAGGGTGGCCACCGCTCCCAGCACCGCCATCAGCTCCCGGATGATGGGCCGGATCAGGAACCGCACCGGCAAGGCGCTGGTGGTCAGCACGTAGGCGGTGGCTCCGACCGCGGCCAGCGCCACCGGCACCATGTCGCCCTGATCGACGAAGCTGATGAACACGGCGAAGAGCAGGGTCAGCCACTGGGTGGACCGAACCAGACGATGGGCTCGGACCTCCCACCTCGCGCGCGTCTTGGCCATGACGGTGCACAGGGTACAGTCGGCCGGCCATGGGAACACGGATCCTGCTGGTGGGAGGCATCGGCTCGGGGAAGAGCACGGTGGGACGCCTCCTGGCGCAACGAGGAGCGTTGGTGGTCGATGCCGACCTGATCGGGCACGGGGTGCTCGACGCCGAAGCCTTCGAGGATGTGGCCCGCGAGTGGCCGGAAGTGGTGGTGGACGGGAGGATCGACCGGCGCCGCCTGGCCGGGATCGTGTTCGCCGACCGGCAGGCTCTCCAGCGGCTGGAGGAGATGACCCATCCCGCCATCCGTGCCCGCATCGGTCGGATCGTCGAGCAGACCGGATCCGATCTGGTCGTGGTGGAGGCTCCCTTGGCCCGCGACTTCCTCGGGCCGGGCTGGGTGCGGGTGGTGGTCGACGCCCCTGGCGAGGTGCGGAGGCGGCGTCTGGTCGACCGAGGCATGCCGGCCGAGCAGGTGGAGGCGCGGATGGCCGCCCAGCCCGAGAGAGAGGAATGGCTTCAGTTCGCCGACCACGTGATCGACAACTCCTCTGGTGAGGAAGCGCTGGCCGCGGCAGTCGATGATCTGCTGACACGGCTGTCCGCCGGCGCAGGGACCCGACGGCCTCCCACCCGATGAGACGAACCATCCGCCCAGAACTCGGCCTCTTGATCGCTGCCGCGATCTTGATCGTGGTGGGCCAGCTCAACCCGCGGCACTGGCTGCGGTATGACCCCTTCGAGTACCGACTGCTCATGGCGGGACTGTTCGACGGCACCTTTCCCTACATCGAGGCTTCTTTCGAGCACCTGCCGGGTGCGATCGTGCCGATGGCGGCTGCCTGGCTGCTGGGGGGTTTCTCCAACACGGCCTTCTACCGGGCGGTGTACGCCGGGCTGATGACGGCGCTGCTGCTGGCGACGATGTGGCTCTTGGGGGATCTGGGGCGGCGGCTGGCGGTTCCTCGAGTCCGGGAGCGGTGGATGTGGCAGGCGACTGCGCTATTGCCGCTGTTGCTCTATCGGCACGAACCGTGGATCGCGTTCCTGACGGTGCTGGCACTGCGGGGGCTGGTGGCGGGTGAGGAGGCGCGGGGCCAGGCAGCCGGGTTGGCGGCGATCCTCTCCAAGGGCTGGCCGGCCGTGCTGGCCCCGGTCCAGTGGTGGCGCGGCCGCC
>JBFGJL010000060.1:0-7410 GCA_041577235.1 Acidimicrobiia bacterium
AGATTCGCTCAAGTCGAGGGCTGCTCCCGCCGATAAGGGCTGCAACACACCGGGCCGAGACAAGGCCCGCCTCCCGTGTTAGCCCGACCATAGCGACCGCCTTCGCCCAGGCGGTCGCTAGGTTTTGGTGCCCGCTACCTTGAGTGGGGATGGACCTCATCCTCATCCGTCACGCCCAACCCGACTGGGCCCCCGGCCGCCGGGCGCGCCGCGATCCTGAGCTGACCGAGCTGGGGGAGCGGCAGGCCGCCCTCCTGGCGGAGCACGCCCGCCGCTGGGACGGGGTCACCGAGCTTTGGGCGTCACCGCTGATCCGGGCCCGCCAGACCGCCCACCCGCTCGCCGCCGCCCTCGGCCTCCCTCTCCAGGAATTGGACTGGCTGGCCGAGATCGCCGGACCGCCGGAGTGGGAGGGAAGTCCCGTCGACGAGATCGAGGCGATCTACCGGGAGAGCCGGGCCCGGCCGGTCGACGAGATGTGGGACGGATTGCCGGGCGGCGAGAGTTTCCGAGCGTTCCACGAGCGAGTGTTGCGCGGCCTCGTCGACGAGCTGGCCTCTCGCTCGGTCCGGCGCGTCGACGGTGGGGCGGCCCACCTGTGGAGGGTGGAGGACGAGGCGCGCCGAGTGGTGATCGTGGCTCACGCCGGCACCAATGCCGTCCTGCTCGGGGTCCTGTTGGGGCTGGAGCCGGTGCCCTGGGAGTGGGAGCGCTTCGCCTCCCGTCACGCCTCCGTGGCCGTGCTCAAGACCGAGCCGGTCGCCCAGGCGCGGACGTTCAGCATGCTCAGCTTCGGCGACGTCAGCCACCTCCCACCCGAGCTGGTCACCGGCTGACGGGCCCGATCAGCGGCCGAATCGGCGCTCCCGCCGGGAGAAGTCGCGCACCGCCCGGAGGAAATCGACCCGGCGGAAGGCCGGCCAGAAGACGTCGACGAAGACGTACTCGGCATAGGCCGCTTGCCACAGCAGGAAACCGGACAGCCGCGACTCACCGCTGGTTCGGATCACCAGGTCGGGGTCGGGGAGATCGGCAGTGTACATGTGGGCGGCCAGCGCCTCGGCGTCGATGCGGTTCGCCAGCTCGGAGGGAGCCACCCCCTCTTCCACCAGCTCCGCGATCAGATCGCGACAGGCGTCGACGATCTCCTGGCGGCCGCCGTAGCCGAGGGCGATGGTCAGCCGCCGCGTTCCACCGGCCCGGATCTCGGCGGCGCGTTTGGCCGCCTCCACCAGCTCCGCCGGGAGGAGGTCGAGGCTGCCGATGCAACGGATCGAGAAGTCGTGACGAGCGCCGACCTCGGGCAGCCGCCCGAAGAGATCGATCAGGACGTCGAAGTAGGGTTCCAGCTCGGCGGCGGGCCGAACCAGGTTCTCCTTGGAGAGCACCCAGCCGGTGACGGCGGGGACCTCCAACTCCTCGGCCCAGCCGATGAAGTCCTCGAACTTGCGCATGCCGGCGCGGTAGCTGGAGGTGTAGTCGGGTAGACCCTCCTCACGGGCATACCGGCGGTGCCCGTCCAGGATGATGCCGATGTGGCGGGGTAGCCGCGAGCGATCGAGGTCGCGCAGCAGGCGATCCTCGTAGAGCCGATACAGGATCTGCACCGGCCGACCCGGCCAGGCCATGGGCGATCCCCTCGTCGAATTCCCCCCTTCATGCTACTCGGGGTCCGGGCCGGCTCCTCCGGCCGCCTCACCCGGGGCCGCGACGGGGAGCGTGAACCGCCGTCAGCCCCGGCCCCGCCAGGGGATCAGCTGGGACTCCAGCCGCCGCATGAGGATGTCCATGGCCACCCCGATCAGCCCGATGATGATGATCCCCACCACCACCACGTCCATCCGCAGGAACTTTTGGGCGGCCCAGATCATGGCCCCCAACCCCTCCGAGGCGGCCACGATCTCGGCCGCCACCAAGGTCCCCCAACACACCCCCAGCGCCACCCGCACCCCGGTGAGGATCTCGGGGATGGCGTTGGGGATGATCACATGCCGGGCGATCTGGTACTTGGAGGCGCCCAACGAGTAGGCAGCGTGCACCTTCGACACCTTCACCCCCAGCACCCCCGAACGGGAGGCGATGATCATGATCCAGAGGGCGGCGAAGAACAAGATCACCACCTTGCTGTTCTCCCCCAGCCCGAACCAGATGATCACCAAGGCGATGAACGCCAGCGGCGGGACCGGACGGAACAGCTCCACCACCGGGTCCCACAGACCACGAAAGGCGTTGGAGAGGCCCATGGACAGTCCGATCGGCACCCCGATGGCGATTCCCAGCACCAGCCCCACCACCACCCGGCGGAGGCTGGCGCCGATGTGGGTCCACAGCGCCACGTTGCGAAACCCTTCGGTCAACAACTCCATGAAGGCGTTCCACACCTGCGCCTGGCTGGGCAGCGTCCGGTCGTTGAGGATGGGCGTGTCACCGGCCTTCAACAGGTACCAGGCCAGCATCAGCACCGCGATCGAGACCAGGCTCCAGAACCGGCTGCCGGTGACGGCCGACCCGTCCCCGAACGTGACGGTCTTGCGGGCGTTCTCGCCGGCGGAGCGACGGCGGATCCGGAAGATCCGCTCCTCGACGTCGATGACCTCCTCCTCGCCGACGGCGCTGCTGTGGGGGGGCAGATTGGTCATGCTCACACCACCTCGCCCTGATGGCCCATGATCTGCTCCTCCATCTCCCACAGGAGGGAGAGGATCTCCTCCCGCCGCTCGATGAACTCCCGCGAGGCCTTCAGCTCCCGGGCGTTGGCCGTGAGCGCCTGCCGGGCGAAGGGGAGGGCGTACTCGCGCAGGATGCGGCCGGGGCGGGGAGCCATCACGAACAGCAGGTCCCCCAGATAGAGGGCCTCCTCGACGCTGTGGGTGACCAACACGATCGTCTTGCCGGTCTCGTTCCACAGCTTCAGGATGAGGCCCTGCATCTTCTCGCGGGTCAGGGCGTCGAGGGCGCCGAGCGGCTCGTCCATGAGGATGACCTCGGGATCGTTGGCCAGCGCCCGCGCCAGGGCGACCCGCTGCTGCATGCCTCCCGACAGCTCGTAGACCGCCTTGTCGGCGAACCCGGCCAGCCCGACGGTGGCGAGGAGTTGTTCGACGGTGCCGGCCGACTGAGATCTGCTGATGCCGTTCATGCGGGGACCGAACCCGACGTTGTCGGCCACCGACATCCACTCGAACAAGGCCCCCTGCTGAAACACCATCCCCCGTTCCTGGCCGGGTCCGGTGATGGGAGACCCGTCGAGGGCGACCGAGCCGCTGGTGGGAGCGAGGAACCCGGCCAGGATGTTGAGGAGGGTGGTCTTGCCACAGCCGGAGGGCCCCAGCAGGGTGAGGATCCGGCCGCTACCCAGGTCGAAGGACACGTCCCGCAGGGCCTCGACCGACCCACCTGCCGGGATCTCGTAGATCATCCCGACCCGATCTGCGATCAGCTGCATACCGGAGCCATTCTGTCAGGGAGGGTCGGGCGAGCGCCCACCCGACCCTTCACCGTCTCATCCCTCGACCTTCTCCAGGAAGCTGGTGTCGATGAACTGCGTGTAGTCGTCCAGCGCCTCCGGGATCTCCCCCTGCTCCACGAAGAAGTCCATCTGCTCCTTCATCACCGTCCCCACCGTGCCGCCCAGCCACGCCTCCGACAGCTGGGTGTCCTTGGACGGGAAGCTGAAGGCGTCCAATAGCTGGTTGGAGGCTTCCAGCTCCATACCCGCCGCCTGGGCGATCGTCTCCTCCTTGGAGGCGCGGTCCTCGGCGTAGGCCTTGTTGGCGTCCTCGGTGACCTGGAGGAATCCGGTCACGACGTCGGGGTACTGGTCACCGAAGGACTTGGGGATGGCGACGATGTCGAACACCCGGATGCCGATCGCCTCCTGTTCGGCGCCGGTCATGAGCAGGTTGCCCGACTTCTGCATCTCGATCACGGCCCCGCCAAAGGCACACGCCATGGCCACGTCGCCCCGCTCCAGGGCGGCCACCGCCGCCGCTCCACCCTCGGAGGGAATGACGTTGACGGTGCTGGTGTCCACGCCGAGATGCTCGAGCATCTTCAGCAGCTTGAAGTGGGTGACGTTGCCGATCGGGCTGTAGATGTCCTTGCCCTCCAGCTCGGTGGCGTTGGCCTGGGTGATGCCCAGATCGCCGTCGACCACGCAGTTGTCGGCGTCGGCGTAGGAGACGGCGATGCCGACCAGCTCCAGCTCGGCTCCGCTGGTCACCGCGTTGGCGAAGGGGGTCAGGCCCTGCGAGTAAGCGATGTCGACTTCCCCCGCTTCCATCGCCAGCGCCATCGCCCCCCCATCGGGGAAGGGGAGCCAGTTGACCGTCAGCCCCAGCTCCGAGTCGTAGGTTCCTTCTACCTGGGCGACCTGGTTGGCGGTGGGCCATTCGAGAAAATAGGCGACATTGAGCTCGTCGGGCAGCTCGGCCGTTCCGCCGTCTCCCCCGCAGGCGCCGGCCACCAGGGCGAGCGCGGCGACGACCAAGGTCCAGCGATGACGCTTCGACACGTTCCCTCCTCCGTCGAGCGATCGACGACGGAGGAGAAGGTCCGGGGACGCGCCTCCGTCACCGTCGGCGACGTTAGCAGTGGCTGGCTCCCCCTGTCAGAAAACAATCGCGACCCGATAGGTACCAGCGGCGGTGGAGGGGCTGGTGCCAGGCCTAGTCGCCGGCGACCACTTGGCCGAGGAGGGACAGGCCTTGGTCGATGCGCTCGAGCGGAATCCCCGAGAACCCGATGCGGAAGTAATGGGACGGGGCGGGTCGGGTGAGGAAGCAGGGCGTGCCGGGTTCGATCACCACCCCGCGGGCGAGGGCGGCAGCCGCCAGCCGGCCGGCATGGCGGCGGCGGTCGCCCTCCACCCAGAGGCTGAGCCCGCCGGTGGGTTCGGCCACGAACCCCAGATGGTGCCGGGCGCTCGTCACCGCCTGCTCCCACTTGGCCTTCATCAGCTTGCGGCTCCTGCGCAGGGAGCGTAGGTAGTCACCCTGTTCGATCATGAGGGCCACCGTCCGCTGCAGGAGTCCGGAGGGGTGGCGAACGGCGTAGCGTCGTCGTTCCCGCAGGTGCTCGACCAGCGGGGGATCGGCGACCAGGTATCCGAGCCGGAGACCGGGCGCCAGGAACTTCGAGAAGCTTCCCAGGTAGAGGACCCGGCCGCCCGGGTCGAGCGCCTTGAGGGCGGGGGTGGGCGTGCCCTGATAGCGGAACTCGGAGTCGTAGTCGTCTTCGATCACCATCACGTCGTGGGCGGCACCCTGGGCGAGCAGCTGGTGGCGACGCCCGATCGACATGGTGACGTTGGTTGGGTACTGATGGCTGGGCGTCACGAACACGGCGTCCAGCCCGGCCAGCTCCCGGTCCTCCAGCACCAGCCCGTTGCCGTCCACCGGCAGCGGCGCCAAACGGGCCCCCTGACGCCGGAAGATCTGGCGGGCATCGGGGTAGCCCGGCTCTTCCACCCCCACCACCGAGCCGGGCCCGGTGAGGGCTCCGGCCAGCATGTAGATGCCGTGCTGGGAGCCGAGGGTGATGAGTACCTGCTCGGGGGCGGCGGTGATGCCCCGGAGGGGAAGGATGCGGCTCACGATCATCTCGACCAGCAGCGGGTCGTCCCGATCGATCAGGTCGTGGAGGCTGGAGCCCCGACTCGGCCCGTCGAGGGCGGCCCGCTGCGCACGTATCCAGGCCGCCGCCGGGAAGGCGGCCACGTCCGGTTGCCCGACCACGAAGGGGTAGGGGTACCGGTCCCAGTCGGACGGTTTGGTGATCTCCCCGACGTCCTCCTGGAACGGCTCCAGCCGGTCCTCCCACTCGATCGAATGGTCGGACCGGGGCGAGGCGTTGCCGAGACGGAGCTGGGCCCGGAGCTCGGGACTGACCCGGTGACCGCGACGGGGGATGGTTTCGAGAAACCCCTCCGCCACCAGGTCCTGGTAGGCGGCATTGACGGTGTTGCGGCTGATGCCCAGCTCCATCGCCAGCGCCCGCGAGGAGGGGAGCAGGTCCTCGTCCGGATGCCGGCCCTCCTGGATCGCCCGGGCGATCCCATCCCGCAGTTGGCGGTAGAGAGGTTGGGGCGACGCCCCGTCGAGCGGGATCAGCACACCGACCTCCTCTGGTACCACGCAGGTCCCCGGGTTTGGGACCCTACCAGGGTCCACCGCCGCCTCGGGGTCCCGCCCATCTCGGGCCGGCCGCCGGCCCGAGACGCCGGGTTCCTCCCGGCCTACCCCTAGGATCCCGCCGATGGAGCGGGTCCGGTTGGGCAAGATGGAGAATCCGGTGCGCGGCTTCCTCCACGGGGCCGGGGCCGTGCTGTCCGTGGTCGGTCTGGTGGTGCTAATCCTTCGAACATGGGGCGACCCTCGGCGGATGTGGACGATGGTGGTGTTCGGGGTGTCGCTCGTCGCCCTTTACACGACCAGCTCCCTCTACCACTCCGTCCCCTGGCGGCCACGATGGAAGGAGCGGTGGCAGCGACTGGACCACTCGATGATCTTCGTGCTCGTGGCCGGCACCTTCACCCCTCTGGCGGTCAACGTGCTGGACGGCAGCTGGCGGGTGGTGATGCTGGCGGTGGTGTGGGGGATCGGCCTGGTCGGCATCGCCCAGAAGATCCTGTGGCCGCGGTTGCGCCAGTGGTTCTCGGTCACCCTTCAGACCTCGATGGGCTGGTCGGCCCTGATCCCGCTGGGAGAGCTGATGCGCCGGTTGGGAACCGCCCCGATCGTGCTGACGCTGGTGGGTGGGGCCTTCTACACGGCCGGGATGGTGATGTATGCCACTCGCCGACCGCGGCTTTCACCTCGGGTGTTCTCCTACCACGAGCTGTTCCACCTGTTCGTGCTGGCCGGCAGCATCGCCCACTTTTTCATGGTCCTGCTCTACGTGGTTCCCTACCGGGGCTGAGACCTCACCTGCCTCAGGTCGGCAGCGCCGGCGCCTCGGCACACAGCTCCTCCACCTCGTCGGGGTCGACCGGCACCCCACCAGTGAGGTTCTCGTGGCCCTCCTCCGTGATCAGGAGGTCGTCCTCGATCCTGATTCCGAACCCGCGGAAGGCGGCGGGGACGGGGTGGGACACCTGGCCGGCGGCGTCGAGCTCCTCCTGCTCGAGCCGCTTGGCGGCCTCGGTGCCCAGCCGCAGGCGCCGCTCTCGCCAGACATCGAGATCGTATTCCAGCAGGGAGAACACGACCGGCGCCTCCCCGGCCGGCAGGTAGACCCCCGGCTCCACCGTGAGGGCCATACCCGGCTCCAGCCGGCGGGGGCCCGCTCGTTCCCGGTAGGAGCCGGCGTCGTGGACGTCCATGCCCAGCCAGTGGCTGGTGCCATGGAAGAAGAACTTCCGGTAGTGGTGCATCGCCAGGGTCTCGTCCAGGCCGCCCGGCACCAGGCCCA
>JBFGJL010000061.1:0-7372 GCA_041577235.1 Acidimicrobiia bacterium
GCCAAGCTGACCAGCTGGCCGTTGCAGTACGCTCACCAGTCACCGCGCAGGAAGACGATGAGGGCGGCCGCGTCGAGATGGTCGGACAGTTTCCACGGGGTGCCGGACTGGTCGGGCAGCTCGAAGTCGGACGCTCTCATCGGGCTCGACGATAGCCGGGAGGCCCGGCGTCACCGGTAAGCTCGGGCCCCCGCCGAGCGACAGGAGGTTCGATGAGCATCGAGGTAGGGGAGATGGCCCCGGCCTTTGCCCTGCCCGACGAGCAGGGCCGGGAACGAGCCTCCGAAGAGTTCGCCGGCCGCAGCGTCATCCTCTTCTTCTACCCGAAGGCCATGACTCCCGGCTGCACCACCCAGGCGTGCGATTTCCGCGACAACTACCAGCGGTTCCTCGAGTACGGATACGACATCCTGGGAATCAGCCCCGACCCACCGGAGCGGAATGCCCGGTTCAAGGAGAAGGAGGGCTTGCCGTTCCCGCTGCTCTCCGACCAGCGACATGCGCTGGCGGAAGCCTTCGGAGCCTGGGGCGTGAAGAAGAACTACGGCCGTGAGTACGAGGGGCTGGTGCGCTCCACCTTCGTGATCGACCCGGCCGGCCGCGTCGCCGGCGCCTATCGCAACGTGCGGGCCCAAGGTCACGTCGACCGGCTGGCCCGGGATCTGCTGGGCGCGTGAGGGGGCGGCCCGGACTGGGAACGGCGGCGTTGCTCGCCGTCCTGGTCATGGTCCTTCCCGCTCCGGCCGCCGCCGCCGATCCCGAACAGGTGGCGGAAGAGGTCGGTTTCCGCGGGTACTCCATCGAGTCTGGGGTCGAGCTGGATTTCGAGGCCCTGGAAGAGCTGATCGTCCGCCACCCCGATGTGTACTTCGTGGCGCTGGCGGCCGACCCGGCGGAGGGGACCGATCGGTTCGCCGCCGAGGTCCTCGACCGCCTGGAGAGCGGCACGGTGGTGGTGGTGTCTCCCGGCGAGGTGGGGGCGGTCAGCTCGACGCTGCCCGACGGGGCAGTGGGGGCGGCTCTCGATGCGTCGATCGGCCGCTTCGACACCGGCTTGGCGGAGGGGTTCACCGCCTTCGCCGACGCCCTCTCCGCCCAGACCGGTGAGCCGGGCGGCTCGGACGCCCGGGCCGGTTCTGGCGTCGCCGTGGTGGTGATCATCGGCGTGGTGGTGGCGGTGGTGGGGTTCGTGATGTACCGCAACAGTCGACGCGACCGGGAGGCGGCGGAGGGAAGGTTGGAACAAGCCAAGGCGGAGCTGGGGCGCCAGGTGGACGCGGTCGCCAACGCCATTCTCGACCTCTCCGACCGGGTGACGGTGGCCGACGACTCCCAAGCGACCGACTATTACCGGTCGGCCACCGAGACCTTCGCCGGGGTGCAGGAGACCATCGAGGGAGCCACCACCGTCGTCGAGCTGGAAGAGCTGTGCGACCGACTCGATCGGGCCCGCTGGCAGCTGGAAGCGACCGAGTCGGTGCTGGAGGGGAGGCCGATCCCACCGGAGCCACAGTCCGGGTCGGGCGCCTGCTTCTTCGACCCCACCCACAAGGCGGGAGTGGAGTCGGCCGAGGTACGGACCGGCTCCGGCACCAAGCAGGTGGAGGTCTGCCGGGACTGCGCCGAGACGATGCGGCAGGGTGGATCACCGGAGATGGGCGAGATTCAGGTCGGGCGGAGGAAGGTGCCGGCACCGCAAGCGCCCCGCTCGCACGGCGGTCGTGGGTTCGACTGGCTGGGGGCCTTCTCGATGGTCCTGTCCGGCCTGCCGGACCTGATCAGCTACAACCGTCGCGGCCGGCCCCGCCGGGGTGGATGGGGCGGCTCCTGGTTTCCGGGCGGAGGCAGGTCCGCGCCCGGCTCGACGGCGCCGCCGGCCGGATCCGGGCGGAGACGCCGCCAGCGCGACTACGGGCGGGCTCGGCGCCGGCGCTGACCGTCGGTCCCGGACCGCGCCGGACGCCGAGTCTCTAAGATGCGTCGGGCATCTGTCGTCCGTCGAGAAGGACCCGAACTCATGCTGAAGCGCTTGTGGGGGTACATCAAAGCCCTGTTCCGCTCCACCGCCGAGCGGGCCATGGACCCCGAGATCGAGATCGAGCAGGCGATCCAGGAGGCCCGGCAACGCGACCAGGAGCTCCGCAACCAGGCGGCCAAGGTGATCGCCCATCGCACCCAGCTGGAGTCGAAGCTGGAGTCGGCCGCCGACACCGTCGGCGAGACCCGGGAGACGGCCAAGCAAGCCTTGCTGCGCGCCCAACAGGCCCAGCAGCAGGGCGACACCGCCGGATCCGAGAAGTGGACCCAGGCCGCCCAGAGCCTGGCCATGAAACTGCAGGCGGCCGAGAACAACCTGGACGGCCTGAAGGAACAGTATGAGTTGGCTGCCGGCCAGTCCGACACGGCCAAGAAGGCGGTGCAGCAGAACGCCATGCGGCTCCAGGAGCTGGCCGCCAAGCGGATGCAGCTCATCGGCCAGATCCAGCAGGCCCGCATGCAGGAGGCGGTCAACAGCGCGGTCGAGTCACTCTCGGCCACGATGGACATCGAGGCTCCGTCCTTGGAGAAGGTCGAGGAGAAGATCGAGCAACGCCTGTCGGAGGCGAAAGCCCGGGCCGAGCTGCGCGAGGCCACCCCGGAGGGGACCGAGGCGGAGCTGCGCGAGGCGATCTCACTCGCTCAGGCCGACGCCAAGCTGGAGGAGCTGAAGGCGGAGCTGGGCATCACCAACCAGTGAGGCTCTCCCCGGGCTGACCCTGGGGGAGGAGGGCGGACCACCCGGGCGCCGCCGTGTCGCTCGGTACACTCACCGCCGGAGGAGGGATGCCGATGGACCGGCGACGCCGACCGACCGCCAGCGGAGTCCTGCTGGTGCTCGCCTTCGCCGCCTTCGCCGGCACCCTGATCTTGTGGTGGCTCGGGACCATTCCGGCCGAGATCGAGCCCGAGGTGGGGCGGCTGGTGTTCGGCAACATCCCCGGCCCTTTGCAGGCGCTGTTCTACGTCGGGGTCTCGTCGTTCCTGGCCCTGTCGATCTACCTGTTCTCACTGCGGGCCAAGAACTGGCAACGGGGCAGCCCCGAACGGCGCATCGGTCGATGGGGCGAGCGGGTACGGGCGCTCGACCGGGGGCTGCGGATGAAGACCCTCATGCGCGACCGGGCGGCAGGTCTGATGCACTCGATGGTCTACTACGGCTTTGTCGTGCTCTTCCTGGGAACGGTCACACTGGAGATCGACCACCTCCTCCCCAACAACCTCAAGTTCTTGCACGGCCGCACCTACCAGGCCTACTCGGCGGTGCTCGACCTGGCGGCGCTCGTGTTCCTCGGCGGCCTGGCCTGGGCGGCGCTCCGGCGTTACGGACAGAGACCGTGGCGGCTGCGGAGCAAGACCAAATCGGAGGACGGGCTCCTGCTCACCCTGCTAGCGGTGCTCGGAGTGACCGGCCTCACCACCGAGGCGGCGCGGATCGCCGTCGATGGGCGCCCGGCCTTCGAAGTCTGGTCCTTCGTGGGGCACCCGCTCAGTGCCTTGGTGCCGGAAGGGGGGGCTGCCCTCAGTCACCAGGTGTCGTGGATCCTCCACGCCGCCGCCTTCTTCGTCTTCCTGGTGGTTCTGCCCACCACCAAGCTGCGCCACATGGTGACCTCGCCCGCCAACATGTTCCTCTCTCCCCAGGACCGCCCCAAGGGTGCCATGAAGGCCATGCCGAACCTGATGGAGGCCGAGGACATCGAGACCATCGGAGCCGCGGTTGTCGGTGATTTCAGCTGGAAGCAGATCCTCGACACCGATGCCTGCACCATCTGTGGCCGCTGCACGTCGGTGTGCCCGGCCAACCTCACTGGAAAACCGCTCGATCCCCGCGAGATCGTGCTGAAGGTGGGCGAGGTGGCCGCCCTCAGCAGTACTCCCCCGGTGTCGCCGCCGGTCAGCCTGGCGGAGGGAGTGGCGGTGGAGGGCGACTCGGTCTTCTCACGGGTCAGGCCCGAGGAGGTCTACTCCTGCACGACCTGCCGAGCCTGTGACGAGATCTGTCCGGTCAACATCGAGATCCTCGACAAGATCCTGGACATGCGCCGCTACCTGACCCTGATGGAATCGAGCTTCCCCAACGAGCTGGGCAAGGCCTTCGTGGCCATGGAGAACCAAGGCAATCCGTGGGGGATGAGCCAGCAGGCCCGAGGCGACTGGGCCAAGCAGCTCGACATCGACATCCCCATACTGGGCGAGGACGGCGTCACCTCGGCCGAGTATCTGTACTGGGTCGGTTGCGCCGGGTCCTTCGACGACCGCAACGTGGCGGTGACCAAAGCTCTCGCCCGGCTGATGACCGCCGCCGGGGTCGACTTCGCCATCCTCGGACCGAAGGAGTCGTGCACGGGCGATCCGGCCCGCCGGGCCGGCAACGAGTACGTGTATCAGCAGCTGGCGCTGCAGAACATCGCCACCCTGGACGACCTGGGGGTCAAGAAGGTCATCACCCAGTGCCCGCATTGCTTCAACACGCTGGCCAACGAGTACCCGCAGCTGGGCGGGTCGTACGAAGTCATCCATCACAGCCAGCTGTTGATGGAGCTGCTGAGGAGAGAGCGGTTGCAGCCGCCCCCCGACGGACTGAAGACCACCTATCACGACCCTTGCTACCTGGGCCGGCACAACGACATCTACCTGGCGCCCCGGGAAGTGATCGCTCGAGACGACAACCTGGTCGAGATGCCCCGCCATGGGAACCGCGCCCTGTGCTGCGGAGCGGGCGGTGCCCGATTCTGGCTGGAAGAGCACACCGGGAAGAAGGTCAACATCGAGCGGGCGGAGGAGGCACTGGCCACCGGCGCCGAGCAGGTGGCGGTGGCCTGCCCGTTCTGCTTCGTCATGATCGACGACGGAGTCAAGGAGCTGGGCCGGGCCGAGGTGGCGGTGCGGGACATCGCCATGATCCTGGCCGACGGCCTGGACGATCGATCCACCGGCCCTCCCGGCGACCCGACGTCGGCCAGGTAGAGCACCTCGACGTGGACGCGATCCGGTGAGCCAGGGTGCATCTCTCCGTCTGGTCGACTGTCTCGCCGCCGTCACCACGCACCTCGCACGCAGGCACTATTGGTGGCCGATCTCTCACGGATAGTGGACTAGTCATCTCGGGGCCACTTCGATTTGGCCCTCGCCGCGACCTGGGATCGGGGGCGCCTCGTGGTAGGTTGCCGCCAGGTGGGGTGGGGGTGACTCCCGGAGCGGGAGGCACACGTTTTGGGGTCGAAGAGCGATTGTCGCCGGGGCAAGCACCGGTACGACTTCGGGATTGGGGTGGGAGGCGGCATTCTGCGCCGGACCTGCCGGAACTGCGAGACGGTCCAGATCGACGTCAGCAGGTCCGGCGCAGAATCGCCCGGCCGGTCGGGATTGTTCCGGCGGCCCCGGCTCGACTCCATCTTCCAGCTGGCAGCCGCCCACGAGGCCGCCTTGGTGTCTCCCACCCGTCGGTTCGGTGAGGCTCCCGCCGGCCGTCGCACTGCGGTGATGGCCGGCGCCTGAACGATCGGGGCCGCTTCCGGCCGGGTCGATGGTGACGCCAGGACCTCGAGGAGCCCGAATGGACGACGGCGGTACGGCCACCGCCACGGTGACCATCACCGTCACCTGACCTGCAACCGCCATACCGCCCCGCTGCGCGGGCTGAGGGCCACCCGCAGCGTTCGCCGATCGCTGCTCGCACCACCTCCACCCCACAGGGTGGCGATCTCGACCGGGCCGTGCTCGACTTGGGCGGCCACTGCGTTCTCGCCGGCGTTCACCGCCACCAGCAGCGGCTCGTCCCCCTCTCCCCGCAGGGCCCAAAACAGGCCCGATCCGGGGGGAGAGGGGAGGATGCGGTAGGAGGTACTTCGCAAAGCCGGGTGGGCGGCCCGGAGGCGGGTGAGGGAGCGGATGCTCTCGAGCAGCTGCTCGTTCCATTCACCGGGTCGCTCCCACGGGAACGATGCGCGGTTCTCGGGGTCGCGGCCGCCCTCCAGCCCGATCTCGTCGCCGTCGTAGATGCAGGGCGCTCCCGGGAACGTGAACAGCAACCGGTTGGCCAGCACCACCGAGGTCACGTCCCCGGCGGCGACCGTCAGCGCCCGTGGCGTGTCGTGTGATCCGACCAGATTGAGGTTGCCGACCGTGGGGGGATAGGCGGCCAGCAGGTGCCGGATGCGGTCGGAGTAGGCCGGCCCGTCCAGCGGCGGGGTGAGCGGGTAGTCCAGTCCGGCGGCGAGGGCGGGGGAGATGCGCCCACCGGCGGTGAAGGCCAGGGTCCAACCCCCGAACAGGTAGTTCATGGTGCCGTCGAATCGCTCCCCCCCGGCGATCCAGTCGGTGGCCTCGCCCCAGATCTCACCGACGATGTAGAGGTCGGGGTCGACCGCCCGCACCCGCCGCCGGAACTCCTCCCAGAACCCGGGCGTGGTGATCTCTTCGGGAACGTCCAGGCGCCAGCCGTCGATCCCGAACTCAACCCAGTGGGTCGCCACGCTCCACAGGAACTCGGCGACGTGCGGGTTGTCGGTGTTGAGCTTGGGGAGAGCGGGGAGGCCCCACCAGGCGGCATAGTTGGGGACCTCACCGCTGTAGGCGTTGAGCGGCAAGTCGTCCACGATGAACCAGTCGATCCATGGTGACTGGGCGCCGTTCTCCAGCAAGTCGTTGAACTGGAAGAAGCCCCGCGAGGCGTGGTTGAAGACGCCGTCCAGCATCACTCGTAGGCCGCGCTCGTGGCAGGCGTCGAGAAGCCGGCGCAGGGCCCGGTCGCCGCCGAGCAGAGGGTCGACCCGCAGATAGTCGTGGGTGTGGTAGCGATGGTTGGCGGCCGACTGGAAGATCGGGTTCAGGTAGATGGCGGTCACCCCGAGGTCGACCAGCCAATCGAGCCGCTCGCTGATACCCACGAGATCTCCCCCCTTGTAGCCGTGAACGGTGGGGGGCGAATCCCAGTCCTCCAGATTGGCCGGCTTCGCCAGCCGATCGGATCGGGCGAAGCGGTCGGGGAAGACCTGGTAGAACACGGCGTCGGACACCCAGGCAGGGGGACGCTCGAACGGGGTGTTCATCCCGGCCCCCGCGCCGGCGGCACGGCGCATCCCACCTGGCTCGTGTGCATGGTCGGGCACTCTAGATCCGGCGCCGAGCCACTCGGTGACGCCGGCCCCCCGGCCGGGCCGGTGCGGCTCGTATCCGGCGCTAACGTGCGCGCCCATGCACGTGGGTTTCCAGGGCGAGAGCCTCTCCTACAGCGACCAGGCGGTCACCGACCTGTTTCCCGGCGCCGCCCGCACCGGTTTCGAGACCTTCGTCGCCGCCTTCTACGCCCTCCGGAGCGGCGACGTCGACC